>JBBQOA010000253.1:0-6675 GCA_038330465.1 Pyrinomonadales bacterium | reverse complement strand
AAGCGAATCTCTGATTCAGGAAGGCTTAAATCGTTTGCGGCAGGGACGCACGACATTTGTGATCGCGCATCGCCTTTCGACAATTCGCTCGGCTGATCAAATTCTGGTCGTCGAAGCGGGCGAAATTTACGAGCGCGGAACGCATGATGAGCTGGTTGCAATGGATGGGCGATATAAACAGCTTTACGACAAGCAATATCGTTTTGAACAAAACCTTTTCGTCAACCCGGGCGAAGATTTTACGAGTCAAAAGACTGAACAATTATCAGCGACAAATTTATAAAACTATGGCAGAAACACAAACTTATCAAAACCACGTCCGTTTTTTTCCGCTCGTGCATTTCTTTTTATTCCCGATCTTGTTTTTCAATTTGATCTGGCAAGCGGTCAAACTTTATCTTGAACCAAGCTGGGACCGCGGTGAAATGGTTTTATTGGCGGTCGTGTTCATTGGGATGAATGTCGCCGCCCGCGTCCAGGCAATACGGGCGCAAGACCGCGTCATTCGGCTCGAAGAAGCGCTTCGCTATCAAAAAATATTGGCGCCCGATCTGGCATTTCAAGCCGAGCAATTACCGACCGGAAACAAGATCGCTTTGCGGTTTGCTTCGGATGAAGAATTGCCGGAACTTGTTCAAAAGGCGATCAACGGCGAATTTGCAAGTTCAAAAGAGATCAAACTCGCCATCAAAAATTGGCGCGGCGATTTTTTACGAGTCTGAAATTTGGCGCTCGGCGATTCGTTGCAGATTCGGAAATCTTTGTAGGTTTTCCGCTGCTCTGAGAACGATCTCAAACATCGGTTTGATAAATGGTATGAAATAAGTTTTGCCGCGATTGACCGATTGAAAAGAAAAAGTCCCGATCGCTTTCAGACAACGCTGAATCGTTTGCAATCGAAATTCGTCCGCAAAAACTTCTTCATCAATTTTATCAAGTCCGAGTTTTTCACGTTCGGCAAGAAAAAAGCGGCGTTTGTCGGCTAACCATTCCGGTGTCGGAAGAATTGTGACGCGATCTAATAAAAGCGAGACGAGATCGTAGGCGACCGATCCGATGCGGGCGTCTTGATGGTCGATGATGCGCAGATTATTAGCCTGGTCGATCATCAAATTCGCGGCGTGAAAATCTCTGTGTGTGAGAAACTTTGCCATTCCCGCGAGCTCTTCGGCAACTGTGTCGAGTTCGGATTTGAAATGTTTGGCATCCGCATCATTCAAAGGATTTTTCAAAAATGTTTCAAAATAATGTGTCGTAAAAAAATCCAGTTCCCAACTAAGCTTTTCAAAATCGAAAGCGAGGCGCGAAGCGATCGAATGTAGTTCAAAGGCGAGCGGCGTCGCCGCTTGGATTCGGGCGATCAATAAAACAGTTTCGTTCAAATAATTTTCGCGCGCCTTTTCGCCCGATGTGAGTAAAACATCGCGGAGGATCGTGTCGCCGAAATCTTCCTGAACAATGACGCCGAGTTTCTCTGAAAAGTCGTAAATTTCGGCAACCGGCAAGTCTGCTGCCAAAAACAGTTTCGTGACGTCAAGATAACTTTGCTCGGCTGCCGTAAAAGCTTCGGGATAAACGCAGGCGATCGCCTTTTTGCGATTCCAATTGACACGAAAATATTCTCTTACCGAAGCGTCAGGCGTAAGTTGCTGAGTAATGAGAGGTTGATCTCTTTCGGATAAAAATATTTCAAGCCTTTTTCGAAAGTCTGACATAGAAAAATGTGAACGGTCGCCAAAGCTTCCGGTCTGATTTAGTTTAATGGGACAATGTAATTTTCGCCTTGAATGTAGCCTTTCAACGCCTTTTCGGGAATTTCCTCGCAATTTCTTACCATATCGGCGCGGACGATCGCGACATTTTCAAAATGCGTTCCGCGTTCGATTTTGACGCGATCGGCGATGATCGTCCGGTAAAGACTTGTGTCATCAGCAATTTCGACTTTGTCCCAAATGACCGAATCACGAATGTTTGAACTTTGCGAAATGCGGCAATTTTCGCCCTTGAAGACATTTTCACCGTTCATCATTGCCAACGAAATATCAAGGTAACGCGGAATGGTCGAAAGTTCAAACCAATTGGCATCCGTTACGTGCGCGCCGATTATTTCGCCTGCGGCAATTGCCGGATTGTAAAATGTCGGGACGATATCGGAATAAACACCGCGCGGAATATAATCAAAAACACGTGGTTCGAGAATATGTATGCCGGTAAACATCAGCGGCGTTGAAAGTTCGCCGGTCGTGTCGCGGATTTCCAATTCCGTGAATGGTTTCGCATAATCGCCAAAACCTGTGATCAAGCCGTCGGCAGTTTCAACGATCGTAAATTTTTCGCGTTTGGTGTTCGGTTTGAGAATCATCGTCGCGATCGCGCCCGAATTTTTGTGAGTTTCAACCGCTTTTGAAATATCGATATCGGTGATGATTTTGCCGTTGGCAATGAGAAAAGTATCGTCTTCTAAAAGCTCACGGGCGTTGTCGAGCGCGCCAGCCGTGCCTAAGATTTTGGGCTCTTCGAGCGTGTAATTGATGCGGACACCGAAACGGCTCCCGTCACCGAGCGCTTTGATGACCGAATCGGGCTGATGGTGAAGATTGACGACGACATCTTTGAACCCGAATTTGGCGACATATTCGGCGACATATCCGACCAGCGGTTTGCCAAGAAAAGGAATCGCGGGCTTTGTACGGTCAATGGTTAATGGAAAAAGCCGTGTGCCGAAACCGGCGGCTAAAATCATTGCTTTCATAATTCTGCGGCAATAGTTTTCGGTTGGAAAAGCCTTTTATTTGAAAAAAACCGAACACCAAACCATACTTTTTTTAGAGGCTAAATGCAAACTTGCAGAAAATTTTGCAGTCGTTACAATCTTATCTAATGTCGAATCTCGAAACTAAAAAAAGATACGGTTTGTTTGCCGGCGCGGTCAACAAAAAACTGATTGCCGGATTAGCGGAAAAGGGCGTCGATGTTTTAATTTTTCCAGCGATCACAACCATCAAAAAAGACTTAAATGAACACTGGAGAAGCATTTTGCTAAACCTTGCCGATTACGATTGGCTGGTCTTTACGGATGTTTTTTCGGCGGCATTTTTTATCGAAAGTTTACGCGAACTTGAAATTGATTTGTTTGATCTTGATTCCTTGAGAGTTTGTGCGTTTGGCGAAGCCGTCTCTGACTGCTTACGCTTTGAACAAATTCACGCCGACATCATTCCGACAAAAATCGAGACCGAACAAATTTTTACGGTGATCTCCGCATTTGCTGAAGATAATTTACAGGGAATTAAGTTTTTAGTTATCAAAGAAACATCGGTAAAGCCATCAATCATCGAGAGGTTGACGCAGGCGCAAGCCGACGTTGAGGTGATCTCGATTTATGAAGGAATGTTTGCCGATAAATCGGAAATTATCAAACTCAAAGCGCTACTCAAAGGAGGGGCGGTTGACGAATTTATATTTTCGACGGCAGCTGATCTGGTCAGCTTAAAACTGCTTTTTCCGGATGAAGATCTGGTTTCAGTATTAAATGAAGTCAAGGTTTCAGTGACGATCGAAACAGTCTATCAGGCATTGCTGGAAAATGGTCTGCGTCCGCTTTATTTTCATCATCAATAGGCTCTGTTTTAAATTTACTTATGTTCTGCTTTGACCCTCGGGCGGGAAATATTTTTCCCAGTGCCAAAAACAGTCAAAAATTATAGTTTCCCGCCCGAGGGTCAAAGTTCAGAAACTAAGAAATTATAAAAAAAACAAATAGAAAAAAAGGTTGAGATAAAATCCCAACCTTTTTTCTATTTTTTACACACTAACTTGAAAAATTAGTGAACTGCCCAACCCGCGACTGCGAAATCGCAATTGCCCGCCGGACATTGTCCCCAAACAAATTGTGTGACCGAGCTGTTGCTCGAATTGAGAACCCAAAAGGTGCTTTGACCCGGAGTTGCGCTTCCTCTCCAAATAGCCAAATCGGTTTTGCCGTCGCCGTCGTAATCGCCCGGAACAGAAGAATCACCGGTGATGCCCCATTGAACCTGGCTGGTCGCGCCGGTGCGGGTCAGGATAAAGTTTTGTCTCGTACCTGAAACCGTGCGGCGGACACAGAAATCGGTTTTGCCGTCGCCGTCATAATCGCCCGGAATGAGAAAGTCGGAATCATTGCCCCAGTTGACATATTCGACGCCGCCGGTTGATTTCAAAAGGACGAATTGTCCCTGACCGGCTTGGCTCGGATTCGATCTCTGCACGCAGAAATCGTTTTTGCCGTCGCCGTCAAAATCGCCCGTGTACGGGAAGAAATTGCCGTCATTGCCAAATCCCCAAGGAACATACGTGACGTTCCCACTCGGATTGTTCAAACTGCCGCGATAAAAGAAGAAACATTGACCAGCCGGTGCCGCAATACCCGGACAGCGATAAACTGCCGGATCGGCTTTACCGTCGCCGTCATAATCGCCGACGACTGCCGGATCGTCGCCGGTTTGACCGAAAGTTTCAACTCGAACAGTATTTGTCGAACTTTGAAGAATTTTGAAGTTTGCTTGTGTTGCGGCAGCTTCGGTCCAAACAGTTAAATCGTCTTTACCGTCGCCGTCAAAATCTTCGGTCACGATAAAATCGGTTGCCGCGTCGCCGAGTTGACCGACGCCGGTCGCGCCGTTTCCGCTCAGTTTCGAATACCAGTAGATCGGCGGAGTGATCGCGTTTTCGGGTTGCTCGGTCGATTTGACGCGACCTTTGACTTCCGGATTTCTAGCCATTCGGGAAATCGGAGCCATATTCGGAGCGGTTGCTTCGGTTAAAGGGGTTGTTGTCCCCCGCGCGACTACGAAATCGGTTTTGCCGTCGCCGTCAAAATCGGTATTGGCATCCGTCGCCGGTGCGGCGGTCGTGACCGTCAAATTCGCGGCGGTAATGGCGCCCGTGTCACCCGTACAACCATCGGTCAAACGAAGTGTCCAAGTGCCATTTGGCGAAGCAACACCCGTAAACGACGCATTCATATTGGTCGGCGGTGCCGGATTTGTTTGTCCTGCGCCACCCGAAGAGGTTGTTCGGTAGGTGCCCGAAGTCATCACTTCGGCTGCCGTTCGAAGAGTGGCTTCCTGCCACCAACCACCTGACGGCGGCGCGGCGGCGGCGTCGGAAAATACATAAGTGCCGCCGAGATCGGAACTGTCGCCGATGCCGGTGGCAGTCGTTGATGTGACAACTCCGAAAATGGTATGCGATGCACCGTTCGGAGCGATCAAAGTTGCGGTAATGTCGCCCATCCAAGTATGATTGGGTGAACCCATCGTCATACTTAAAGCGACGGATGACGGCGGACCGCTCAAACCAGAAGTTGTGAAGGTCACATTTCTCGGTGTTCCCGGTGTCGGACCGCAAGCGGTCGCATCGGGGATCGCACCCAAGCTCGGCGCGTCGGCGTTAAAAGATGCCGCCGGAGCGATGTTTGTCGAAGAAACCGTAGTGTTTGCTTCAACCGAATTGTTTTGCACTCCGATCCACAAACCGATTGCCGCCAAACAGATGACGGCAAAGGCGTAAATCAAAGTACTCGTGGACTGATCGTTTTTAGTCCCGGACATAAAATTTTTCCCTCCTCAAAACAGATAATTATGGTTAATTCTTCAGTAATAATTATAATATAGCAAAAATGCCAAAAAATAATTATACGGAAGCTCAATAAAACAGAAGTAGTGTCTGAAATTTACCTTGTTTACTGTTTTTTGTCAAGGTTTTGTCCTTGATTGATTGTAGTTTCTGATGAGATTGAGTCGTTGAATCTATAAATATTTTGCAAAATCGTCATGCCGACGGAATGAATTTAAGTTTTGCAAATAAATTGCTATCTTATTTGAGATGTACAGAAATCAAATTCCGAGAATCGTCCTTTTTTTTATCGACGGTTTGGGAATCGGTGAAAATGACGTGAAAAACCCGCTTGCGGAAATTGATGATCTTGAACCATTGGCGCATTTTGTTGATTCGAAAAGTGATGTGATTTTGGGCGGGCAATTGATTTCGACCGATCCGCGACTTGGCATCGAAGGTCGTCCGCAGAGTGCGTCAGGTCAAACAACGATCTTAACCGGAATCAACGCGCCGCAAGCTCTCGGTTATCATAAACAAGGCTTTCCGAACGAAAAATTGCGCGAAATAATTTCGGAACATTCGGTTTTTCGCCAATTGCAAGAATTAAATGTTGAGCCGAACGTTTTTGCCAATACTTACACGCCGCAGTTTTTTACGGAAAAGCAGCGTTGGAAATCGGCGACGACCTGCGCGGTGGAAGCCGCCGAACTGCCGTTTCGCAAATTGCCCGATCTGCTTGGAAGAAAATCCTTGTTTCACGATTTTACGAACCAAAGTTTGCGCGAACGCGGGTTTGACGTGCCGCTTTTTTCGCCGGTCGAAGCGGCAGCAATTTTGGCGGAAATTACCGCTGATCATCGATTTACGCTGTATGAACATTTTATTACCGACAAGATCGGACACGACCGCGATTTTCAAAAAGCCCGCCTTCATTTACCTCAGCTCGCCGAATTTATCCGCGAAACTTTAAAACGGATTGATTTGGAAAAGACGACTTTTATCTTGACAAGCGACCACGGAAACATAGAAGATTTGTCCGTCCGCAATCATACTTTAAATGACGTCCCGACGATC
>JBBQOA010000252.1:0-6678 GCA_038330465.1 Pyrinomonadales bacterium | reverse complement strand
AGGTTGAAGATTTGCAGGAAGTTGCCGACGAAGTGCGTCAATTTATCATTGACACCTGTTCACGGGTCGGCGGACACACGGGCGCAAGTCTTGGCGCGGTCGAATTGGCGGTCGCGATGCATTATGTTTTTGACACGCCGGACGACCGGCTTGTCTGGGACGTCGGACATCAGGCTTACGCGCACAAGATCCTGACGGGCAGACGCGACGAGCTGCACACGATCAAGACCTACGGCGGACTTTCAGGTTTTTTGCGGCGCGAAGAATCGGAATACGACACGTTCGGTGCCGGACACGCCTCGACCTCGCTGTCAGCCGCACTCGGAATGGCGGTTGCCCGTGATAAAAAGCAGGAAGATTTTCACGTTTGCGCACTGATCGGCGATTCTTCGCTGGCGGGCGGAATGGCGATGGAAGCGATCAATCAAGCCGGACATCTGAAATCGCGTTTGATCGTTTTGCTCAACGACAACGAAATGTCGATCGCGCCGGCAGTCGGCGCGCTGAGCAGATACTTAAATCGCATCAAAGAAGCGCAAAGCTATCAGCATTTGAAAGAAGAGATCGGCGACGCGCTCGAATCGGTGCCACATTTCGGTGAACGTCTGCGCCGCGCTGCCAAATCCGTCAAAGATGCGATAGCGGCAGCAGTTTTGCCGGGCGCGCTCGTCAACGAATTAGGTTTCAGATACATCGGCTATGTTGACGGACATAATGTTCCGATGCTTGTGCGTGCGCTCGAAGAAGCGAAAAAAGTTCACGACGGTCCGGTCATCGTGCACGCTTTGACGACGAAGGGCAAAGGTTTTCCGAATCCCGAAAAAAATTATTATGCTTATCACGCGACCGGACCTTTCGATCCGAAAACCGGTTTGCCGTATAAATCTTCAAAGCCCGCGCCGCCCTCTTACACCGAAGTTTTCGGCAGAACAATGTGCGAATTGATGGAAACCGACCGATCGATCGTCGCGCTGACCGCCGCAATGCCGGACGGGACGGGCGTTGACAAGATCTTGGAAAAATTTCCCGACCGCGCCTTTGATGTCGGGATTGCCGAACAACACGCGATCACATTTTGCGCGGGAATGGCTTGCGAAGGCTTAAAACCCGTTGCGGCAATCTATTCGACGTTTTTGCAACGCGCCTTTGATCAGGTCGTTCACGATGTGTGTTTGCAAAACTTAAACGTCACGCTCGCGATGGACCGCGCCGGAATTGTCGGCGCCGATGGTCCGACGCATCACGGCTTGCTTGATATTGCTTACCTGCGCGGTTATCCGAACATCGTTTTATGCGCTCCGAAGGACGAAGCCGAATTGCGCGATCTGATGCTGACCTGTATCGAACATCCGGCGCCCGCCGCGATTCGTTATCCGCGCGGCAATGGTTTCGGCGCTGATATTTCCTCCAAACCGAAAAAGATCGAGATCGGCAAAGGCGAAATTCTGCGCGAAGGCGATGGCGAAGCGGCGATCATCGCGTATGGTTCGATGGTTTATCCGGCAATTCAGGCGGCGGAAGATCTGGAAAAAGACGGGATCGAAGCAACCGTTGTCAATGCTCGCTTCGTCAAACCGCTGGACGCGGAACTGATCGTCAACCTCGCGCGGAGAAATCGCGTCTTGATCACGGTCGAAGAAGCTTACTTAGCGGGCGGTTTCGGTTCGGCGGTGATGGAGCTTTTGGAAGAAAAAGGTTTGCTTGATAAAGTAAAAATTATCCGGATGGGCGTTCCCGACCGAATTATCACGCACGGCGATCCGAAACTGCTGCTCGCGAAATACGGTCTCGACGCGGACGGAATCTATACCAAAGCAAAAGAAGTCGTCGAAAATTTAGAAGAACGCCGTGTCCAAAAAAAACGGCTGAAAATAGTTAAATAATGATGAATGGTCAATGATGAATGGTTAATTTTAAGATTTGCCCTTTATCATTTATCATTCATCATTCACCATTAAATAAATGAGTAATAAAAATAAAGGTAATATTAATCTTCCCCTGGTAATTATCGGTTTGGTTTTAATCGTCGCGGTGGTTGGCGGTTTGTGGGCTTATAATCAATCGAAAAAACCGGTTAAAGGAACTGCCGGAATTGCCGGAAATAACAACACTAATTCCGGTTCTAAAGAAACACCGACCCGCCCCGTACAGACACCGGCTTACACATCCGTTCTCGGCGCCCAACCGCCGAATATGCTCGGTTCGCCGAATGCGTCGGTAACGGTCGAAGAATTTGCCGATTTTCAATGCCCGACCTGCGGTTTGAAGCATCCGATGATGAAGGAAATCATTTCGACCTACGGAAGCCGCATAAAATTCATTTTCCGCGATTTCCCATTGCAAATTCCGGCGCACGACAAGGCTTACGATGCGGCGGTCGCGGCGGAAGCGGCGGGCTTGCAAGGCTCAAACAAATTTTGGGAAATGCAGAATATGCTTTTCACCAACCAACAGATCTGGACCGCCAATCCCGATTACCGCAAGGTTTGGGAAGATTACGCGAGCAAGATCGGTCTTGACGTTGAAAGATTCAAAAACGATATGGCTGGTTTGAATGCCAAAGCGCGCGTTGACGCCGATCTCGCCCGCGGTCGCGCCCTGAACGTCAATTCAACGCCGTCAATTTATGTCAACGGCATTTTGATTCCGTTCGAACAGATGAACATCGACGCGATGCGCCAGATCATCGATGCCGAATTGGCAAAGGCAAAAAATAACAGCCAACCGACGCCGAATGCGCCGAGCAACCCGGCGCCCGCCGAACCAAAAAAATAAATGAACGACGCTGAAGTTTTAACCGAAGAATCCGAAAACAAGATCGTCAAGCTGCCGCTTTTGGCGGCGCTCGTCGCGCTCGTCGGTTTGGGCGACGCGATCTATCTGACGATCCATCATTACTCGGGCGAACAAGTTCCGTGTGGTTTGACGGGCGGCTGCGAAATGGTTTTAAACAGTCAGTATGCCGAGATCGCCGGCATTCCGCTTTCGATTTTCGGGGCGGCGGCTTATTTCATCGCCTTTAGTCTGGCAATTTTGGCGGCGTTCGGAAATCGTTTGATGTGGCGGCTTTTCGGCATTCAAACGGCGTTGATGGCGGTTTATTCGGTTTATCTCATCTATCTGCAGGCTTTTGTTATCAGCAACAGTCAGGTGCCTTTCGCCGAAAGATTTTGTCAATTTTGTTTGCTCTCGGCACTTACCACTCTGACGCTTTTTATGACCGCTTTAATCTCGCGTTTTTGGCGCTCTTGAAACCATTTTCACAATTCGGGCGAATACATAGACGGAAGGTTAAAACGCCTTCCGTTATTTGTTAGGTAGTTTTGCCTTTGCAAATATTTGATAAATGCGATGAAATGAATTAGTTTAGAGCAAAGTTTTACTAAAGTATTTTCAGAAAAGTTAAGGATAAACCGTGGCTGAAGCTATTCTTCATCGGATCGCACAAGGAGACAAAACCGCCGTTCAGGATTGCCTGAAAAAATACGGCGGGCTCGTCTGGTCGTTGGCGCGGCGAATGTCGGCAAATACAAATGATGCCGAAGACGCCGTGCAGGAGATCTTTATTGATGTTTGGAAAAATGCCGGACGTTTTGACGAATCGCAGTCGTCGGAAACGACCTTTATTGCGATGATCGCGCGGCGGCGTTTGATCGATCGTTTGCGGTATGCAAACCGGCGGATCGCGGCGGATTCACTCGAAGATATTGTCGCCGAGCCGTCAAACCGGGCGGACGAAGAGATGCAGACCAATATCGAAGCCAAAGATGCGGCGCGGGCTTTGCAGCAGCTTCGCCCCGAACAGCGGCAGGTTTTGCAGCTCTCGATCGTGCAGGGATTGTCGCATCAGGAAATTTCCGTCGCCACTGGAATGCCGCTCGGGACGGTCAAAACACACGCCCGGCGCGGAATTTTGCAGGTCAGAGAATTTTTAGGAATGAGCAGTTTGGAATCTATCAAAGGAGGAGCCGCATAATGGAAAATGAAAAAGAAAAAATGTTGGAACTCCTTTCCGATAAAGCGGTTTTCGGTCTGACCGACGCGGAATTCGCCGAACTTGCAAAATTAGAAGAGAGTTTTCCCGAACTAAGCGACGATTCGTTCGAGCTCGCGGCGGCATCGATCGGGATGCTGAATTTGGAGACAAAAGAACCGATGCCCGCGCATTTGCAAGCCAAGATCGCCGCCGATGCCGAGCAATTTTTCGCGTCGCACCAAGCAGCGGTTGCTACTTCTGAACCGGCTGCCGAAAAAGAGGAATTTCAAAAAGTCTTTGCTTTTGAACCGCAGAAATCGATTTGGAGTTGGCTCGGCTGGGCGGTCGCGGCGGCGGCTGGTTTGATTTTGGCGGTCAATATTTATACAACAAGAATCGATCCGGGAAATCTTGCCGGAGGTAAACCGACGCCGACGTCAACGCCGGAAATCAAATTGACACCGGCGCAGGAACGCGAACAGCTTTTGGCTTTGGCAAAAGATGCGGTGCAATCGAATTGGGGCGATCTTGATCCGACAAAACCGAAAAACGTTCAGGGCGATGTCGTCTGGAGCAATTCCGCACAGAAAGGCTTTGTGCGTTTCCGCAATTTGCCCGTCAACGATAAGACAAAACAAACTTATCAGGTTTGGATCTTCGATAAAAACCAGGAAAAACCGGTCAGCGGCGGCACGTTTGATGTCAATGAAAACGGCGAAGTCGTCGTGCCGATCGATTCGGCTTTGAAAATCAAAGAACCGACAATGTTCGGCGTGACGGCGGAAAAGCCGGGCGGCGTGGTGGTTTCCGACCTTAAAAATGTGATGGCGGTCGCTAAAGTTTCGGCTTAGAAAATGATTAAATTTTTCAGTCTCGTCATTTGCCTCGGTATATTTTCAAGTTTCTGCGGAAACAATTCCGAGGCGGTCGCTAAATTTGGCGAAAAGGTCAAGTTTGCCAAAAATTCGCCCGTTAAATTTGCCGATTTCACACTCGTTTTCACCGGCGAAAGAAGTGTTTCTTCCGATGTTTTTCCGCGCGGATTTCTTTATCAAGACTTTACAATTCAGAATCAAACCGAGGAAAAAACCGTTTCGTGGACAAGCGGCACCGGTGATATTGCGCCGACCGCGTTTCAAATCGGCGGAAGCAGTTACGAATTGGAGCTGCGGATCTCCGACAAGCTCGGAAAACTTGCAGAAAATGAACTTGTCGTTTGGAAAAATAGCAGGTTTTGAAACTTAAAAGATTTTTTTAACGTCTAACAAACCACTAATCGAAATAACCGCCGAATGCAGCATCGAAAAACATCTGTGATTCGCGGGATTTGTCTATTTTAATAAAGAAAAAAGAAAAATTTAAAAGGAGTTTGCAATGAAATTAATAAGATTTTTTGTTGCGCTGTTTGTGCTCGTTTCATTTATGACAACAATTGTTTCAGCTCAAAACGGCGATAAATTACCAAAATTGAATTATACCGAATTCAAATTGAAAAACGGTTTACGCGTAATCATGCACGTTGATAAATCAACGCCGATCGTTGCCGTCAATCTTTGGTATCACGTCGGGTCGAAGAACGAAGTTGTCGGACGCACAGGATTTGCGCATCTCTTTGAACATATGATGTTTCAAGGCTCGAAAAATTATAACGATGATTATTTCAAGCCTTTACAAGAAGCCGGCGCGAACATCAACGGCTCGACCAACGCCGATCGCACGAATTATTTTGAGGTCTTACCGTCGAATTTTCTGGAACTGGCGCTCTTTATGGAAGCCGACCGGATGGGCGGACTGCTCGATGCAATGACGCAGGACAAACTTGATAATCAGCGCGATGTCGTCAAAAATGAACGCCGTCAGCGGTATGACAATCAGCCTTACGGCACGGCTTCCGAGAAAATTTCCGAACTGATCTATCCGAAAGATCATCCGTATAATTGGACGACGATCGGTTCGCTGACGGATCTATCAAAGGCTTCGCAGGATGATGTCAAAGCGTTTTTCCGGCAATACTATGTGCCGAATAACACTTCGCTCGTGATTGCGGGCGATTTTGACCCGAAACAAGCGAAAAAATGGGTTGAAAAATATTTCGGTACGATCCCGACCGGAAAAACGATCACGCGCCCGACTCCCGCGACCCCGAAAATCGATGGCGAGATCCGCAAAACTTACGAAGATTCGGTGCAGTTGCCGCGTCTTTATATGGTTTGGCACACGGTTGCCGCCAATCATCCGGACGAAGCCGCGCTCGATATGCTTCAATTCGTACTTTCATCCGGTCGCGGTTCACGGCTGCAAAGCAATCTCGTTTACGGCAAACAGCTTTCGCAAGATGCTTTTGCTTCGCATTTTTCACGCGAGATCGCCGGACAATTTCAAGTAGTTTCAACGGCGCGTCCCGGAAAATCGCTGGACGAAATCGAAAAGGAAATCAATTTGGAGATCGAGCGCATCAAAAAAGAACCGCCGACGGCTGAGGAGATCGCGCGGGCTTTGAACGTCATCGAATCGCAGACGATTTTTGGAATGCAAACGGTTTTAGGCAAAGCCGATCAAATGAATAATTATGCGACCTTTACCGGCAAACCCGATAATTTCCAAGCTGATCTGGACCGTTACCGGAAAGTGACCGCCGCTGACATTCAGCGCGTTGCGAACACTTATCTGAACGGCAATCGGTTGGTTATGAGCATTGTTCC
>JBBQOA010000251.1:0-6700 GCA_038330465.1 Pyrinomonadales bacterium | reverse complement strand
TTTAGATTATTTTATCTCTACTTTTTTTAACATTAAACTCATTAGCTTATAAAGCAGGAAACTCTCAATGCACGAAAACGAACTCTCAAAAATCATTGTCGATGCCGCGTTTAAAATTCACACGACTTTAGGTCCGGGCTTGCTCGAATCGGTTTACGAAGCTGTTTTGGCTTACGAACTCGAACGGCGCAGTTGTGATGTAATAAAACAACAGCCGATTCCGGTCGTTTATGAAGACGTAAAATTGGAACTCGGTTTTCGCGCTGATTTGATCGTCAACCGAAAAGTCGTCATCGAAGTAAAATCGGTCGAAGCGATCGCGCCGGTGCACGCCAAACAACTGCGGACATATCTGCGTTTAACCGATCTGCATCTGGGATTGCTGATAAATTTTAATGTCGAATTGATCAAAGACGGGATTAAACGCGTGGTGAATAATTTGTGAAGTATGATTTCCCGCAAAGGCGCAAGGATGCAAGGATGCAAAGGAAGAATTTTAAGTGTTTAGAGTCACCAACTCATTCCGTTTCAGGCAACCATTGAAAAAACTTTGCCTCTTCCCTTTGCGTCTTGGCGCCTTTGCGGGAAGATATCCTTAATGCAAACACTCAAATTCGATTCAGGAACACTTATTTTAGAAGGCGCGGACGAAACAGAAAGCGTCCCGCAAGCCTTTGTCTGGGATGCGCGCACCAAACAATTTCGCGCGCCCGCTTTTCTTTACCGCGACATTATCAAAGAATTTATCCGCGCCAAAACGCCTTACGAAGACGAAGCGAAGGCTTACGCGAAGTTCGATCTCAAACAAAAATTTCATCTCGAGCCAAGACATTATCAAACCGCTTCGATCGACGCGTGGCGGGCAAACGAACGCTGCGGCGTGATCGTGCTGCCGACCGGCGCGGGCAAAACGCACGTCGCCTCGCTGGCGATCGAGATGTGCGCGCGGCAGACGCTCGTCGTCGTGCCGACACTCGATCTGATGAATCAATGGTACGACCTGCTGATTTCGACCTTTAACGCCGAGATCGGTTTGATCGGCGGCGGTTTTTACGAGATCGGTGCGATCACTGTGACGACCTACGCGTCGGCGTTTCGCCATCAGGAAAGATTGGGCAATCAATTTGGTTTGGTGATTTTTGACGAAGCGCATCATCTGCCCTCGGAAGGTTATAAATACGCGGCGGAATTTGCGATCGCGCCGTTTCGACTCGGTTTGACGGCAACGCCTGAACGCGCCGACGGCGGCGAAGAACTGCTCGAAAACCTGATCGGAAAATTCGTCTATCGGCTCGAAGCGCAAGAACTTGCCGGAGAATTTCTGGCAGATTATACAATCGAACGGATCGAGGTCGATCTCTCGGATGCGGAACGCGAAATGTATCAAAAAGAGCGCGCGATTTACACGGATTTCCGCCGCGCCAAAAATCTGCCTTACGGACAGGAAGGCTGGCGCATGTTCATTATGCAAAGCGCCCGCTCGGAAGACGGTCGCCGCGCGATGAAAGCCTACCGCAATTATAAAAAGATCGCGCTCGGGACGGAATCGAAAATTCAGGTTCTCGAAGATCTGCTCGTTCGCCATAAACGCGACAAGGTTTTGATCTTCACCGCCGAAAACGAGATGGTTTACCGCATTTCGAACGATTATCTGATTCCCGCGATCACGCACGAAACCAACGTCAAGGAACGCAAATTCTGGCTCGACGCATTTAACAACGGCGATGTTTTGGCGCTCGCCACTTCAAAGGTCTTGAACGAAGGCGTCAATATTCCCGACGCGAGCGTCGCGATCATTCTTTCGGGTTCAGGCTCGAGCCGCGAACATATTCAGCGTTTGGGCAGAATCCTGCGGAAAAAGGGCGACAAACAGGCGATTCTATATGAAGTCGTGACGCGCAACACAACCGAGGAATACACCTCGCAAAAACGCTCGGACGCGCGCCAGTTCCAAGATTTAAAGACACGCGGCGAACGCGGTTTGTTTGATTGAAATTGACTCTGCATCAAATTTGCATTAAATTTGATGCTAAGAGGGGGTTCTTGCAATGATAAATTTACGGGAAGAAATAGATTCGCTTTCAAATTTCAAACGCAACACGAGCGAATTTATCGAACAATTAAAAGAAACGGGCAAGCCGATTGTTTTAACGATCAACGGGAAAGCCGAATTGGTCGTGCAGGATGCGGGAAGTTATCAGAAACTGCTCGAAATTGCCGAAAAACTTGAAACGATCGAAGCCTTAAAACCTGCCATTGCTGAAATGAAAGCCAGAAAAGGCGAACCGTCGGAAATGGTCTTTGCCGAGCTTTTGCGAACGGTCGGCGAGGTATCGTAAATGCAGTATCAGGTTATCGTCACGCCTTCCGCCAAAGCCGATATTTTGAGATAAACACCTGGTTTTTAGAAAATTATCCCGATTTGGCAGAAAGTTGGCTTTGGGGCATTAGTCAATCTGTCACATCGCTTTCAAAATTTCCCGAGAGATGTCCCGTGAGTTCGGAAAGCGAAGCCTTTGACGGTATCGTTCGTCAATTGCTTTATGGCAAAAAGCCGCATACTCATCGAATTCTATTTTCCGTTCAAGACGAAAAAGTTTACATTTTGCGCGTTCGCTCAACCCGGCAACAGAGCCTTTTAGATGAGTGAATCGATTCGATAAAATTAAATCAGACTAATTCTAAAAATTCAGTTTGACGACTTCCGAACCTGCCAGAAGATACGCGCCCGCGCCGTAAACTTCCCAAGAATCGGCATCGAAATTTTTGCGCGGGTCGGCACCGATCGGCTGTGTCCAACCGACTTTGCCGTCGGCGTGAACGAGGGTATTTAAGCCTTGCCACGCTTTTTTGACAACGGGCAGATATTTGTCGCGGTCGAGAATTTTATTGTTGATGCCCCACGCGAGCGCGTAAATATAAAAGCCCGAACCGCTCGCTTCGCCGCCGGGGAAAGAATCGGGATCGAGCAGGCTCGACCGCCAGAGTCCGTCCGCTTGCTGTAAAGAAATAATTCTTTCCATCATTTCGCGGTAAAGATTTTTGTAAAAGGCTCGTTTCGGATAACTTTTCGGCAATTCCTTTAAAAGTCTGACGAGTCCGCCCGCGACCCAGCCGTTGCCGCGGCTCCAGAAGATCTTTTTGCCGTTCGCTTCTTTTTTCCCGACGCCTTTTTCGTTCCACAAATATCCGGCATCGCGGGCGAAGAGATGTTCTTCCTTATTGTAGAGCAGATCGTAGGTTTCCATAAAAAACTTGTCGTTCATTTCGAAATAAGTTTTGTCGCCCGTTAGTTTACCCAGTTTCGCAAAGACGGGCGGCGCCATAAAAAGCGCGTCGCACCACCACCAAATGATGCCGTGTTTTTCGACCTCGTTGCTCTTTTCGGTTTGAATGCGGCGGATCGCCTCGATCGTCGGGTCGATCATTTTGCGGTCTTTTTTCAAACGGTAAAGATCGATGTAGGTTTGCGAAATCGCGATGTCGTCGGCGTGGTCGAAACGCCTGCCGGTCTGCCATTTGTTCTTTTCGCCCATTTCCATCAGCGCCTTGAGAACTTCCTTCGATTTGGTTGTTTCGTAGGCGGCAAAAACGCCCGCGTAAAACGCCCCGTTCGTCCAATCGGTCAACTCGTGATTCGGATTTTTGAGCTGCCAATCGGTCACTTTAAGCATTCTTTCCTTGATGAATTTGCGCTTGAAAACGTCGCCGGTTTGCGCGGCGGCGTTGATCGAAATGGTCAGCAGGATCAAAAGCGCGATGCCGAATCGATGTTTTTTCATAGGTCGTTTTTAATTAAAAGTTAAAAGGCTGTTTTAAGACAAAAAATAGAACGCGGATTTACGCGGATTAAACGGATTTACGCGGATACTATAAAAAATAATCGGCGAAAATCTGTGTCCCATTTTTCTTTTCTTTAATCTTGATCGCTCATTTCAAATTCACCGCTCAGGCGAATGTCGTCGGACGCCGAACCGATCATTATTTTGAACATTCCGGGCTCGACGATCCAGCGCATATCGATGTCGAGCATTTCCAGATCTTCCGGTTTTAAGGTGAAAGTCACCTTTTTTGTTTCGTTCGGTTTGAGCGCGACACGCTCGAATCCGCGCAGATTTTTCTCATACGTGATGACGCTTGAAACCTCGTCGCGCGTGTAAAGCTGAACGATTTCGGTGCCCGTCCGTGCGCCCGTGTTTTTGACGTCGAAACTGATCGTAATGTTGCCGCCTGCCGTTTGTTTCGCGGGCGTCATCTTCAGATTGCTGTAAGCAAACGTCGTGTAGCTCAAACCGTGACCGAAATTGTAAAGTGCCCCGTTGACGCGTGATTTTTCGCCTTCCCATTGCGCGTTCGGTTTTGAAGGGAAATTGAACGGAATTTGTCCGACGGATTTCGGAAACGTGCTCGTCAGCTTGCCGCTTGGATTTTCGTCGCCGAACAAAACATCAGCGATCGCCGTGCCGCCGCGTCCGCCCGGAAACCACGTTTCCAAAATTCCCGAAACATTCTTATCGATCCAGTTGATGCTCAGCGGGCGACCGTTAACAAGAACGACGACCGTCGGTTTGCCGACCGCGTAAACGGCTTTGATCAGATCGAGCTGCCGACCGGGCAGATCGAGGCTTGTTCGCGACGCGCTTTCGCCGACGGTGAGCGGTTCGGGTCTTTGAAAAGCGGTCGTTTGATCGCCGAGAAAAACGATCGCAACGTCGGACTTGCGCGCGGCTTCGACGGCTTTTTCGATCTCGTTCTTTTCTATTTGCGTCAGCGGCGTCGGCAGAATTTCTTCTTCCGCCCAATTCGCGCTCGTCACGTTGCAGCCTTTCGCGTAATTTATTTGAACTTTATCGCCGAGTTTGTTTTTAATTCCTTGAAGTGCGGTCACGCCGTTATTAATTCTTGAAACGCCGTAGCGATACGTCATATTCGAGGCGTTGTCGGCATTCGGTCCGATAACGGCGACGGATTTTACATTTTTATCGAGCGGCAGAATATTTTGCGAATTTTTGAGCAAAACGATGCTTTCCCGCGCCGCTTGCAGAGCGATTTGCTGATGCTCTTTCGAGTTAACGATTCTTTCCGTCTCGCTCGCATCTTTGACATAAGGTTTGTCGAACAAACCGATCAGAAACTTGACGCGAAGCACGTCGCGGACGCGGTCGTCGAGCGTCTGCATCGAAATTTTTCCTTCGCGGACGAGCTCGCGGAGCGGCAGAATAAATGTTTCGGGCGGATTAAAGTTGGTCTTGACGTTGAGACCGCCCTCGATCGATTGGCGGACGGCTTCTTTGGCGTCGGGCGCCGTACCGTGTTTTTTATAAAGGTCTTCGACTGCGCCGCTGTCGGAAACGACGTAGCCGCGAAAACCGTACTGCGTTCGCAAACGGTCGATCAGCCAGTATTTACTACTAATGACGGGGACGCCGTCGTAATCGTTATACGAAGCCATGACGCCGAGCAATCCACCGTCTTTGATGACCTTGCCGAACGGTTTATTGAAAATATATTCGACTTCGCGCGGCGAAATTTGCGGATCGACGCGGGCTTCGCCTTCGCGCGCGCCTTTGTTGACGCCGTGCACCGCAAAATGTTTGGCGGTTGCGGCGACCGCGTAATTTTCCTGCAAGCCGCGCACCATTTCGACGCCGAGTTCGCCGGCGAGAAAAGGTTCTTCGCCGTAAGTATCTTCGTAGCGTCCCCAACGCTGATCGCGTCCGATATCCATGATCGGCGCGTAAATGTTTGTGTAGCCAAGCGCGCGCGCCTCGATTCCCGTGATGCGTCCGACTTCGCGAACGAGCCGTTTATCCCACGTATTAGCGAGCGCGAGCTGTGAAGGAAAGCTCGTCGCGGTCGTATAGGCGACGCCGCGAATGCCTTCGTTGGTGAAATCCGCCGGAATCCCGAGCCGCGTTTCCTCGATAAAAAAACGCTGCACTTCGTTCATCGCCCAGACGTGTTTTTTAATATCGACGGCGTACGGATTATCGGGATTTTTATCGTCCCAGCCGTTATTTTGCTCGTCGATATTGGCGATGCCGTCTTTCCAGATCGCCTTTTTCCAATCGGCGGTCGGCAGCGCATCTTTCAAAACGCGGTTGTAACCGTAGAGCGTCGCCGTTTGATTGGTCTTTTCTTCGAGCGTCATCTGCCCGAGCAGATCTTCGATGCGGGCGTCGAGCGCGGCTTTCGAATCTTCATAAACATCCTTTTTGCCGTTTTTGTTGAGATCTGTCCAGCCGTCGAAATAGATATTTTTCTGCGGTGAATAATTATTTTCCTGCGCCGCGAGATTGAGTCCGAAGCCGTTGAAAAGTATGACGAATATCAGCAAAAAAGATGTTTTCATAGGATTATTATTAAATTATACGAATCGATTTTCTTAGCGACTTTGCGCCTTTGCGGAAAAAAAATAATTTCCCGCAAAGGCGCAAAGCCGCTAAGAATTCTGTCAAATTTATCGCAGTTGGCAAATGTCGAGCACGTTCATATCCGTGTAATCGAGATTTTCGCCGCCCATCGCCCAGATGAAACAATAGTTCGAGGTGCCCGCGCCCATATGGATCGACCACGGCGGCGAGACGACCGATTCGTCATTTCCGATGACGATGTGCCGCATATTTTCGGGCTCTCCCATAAAATGCATGATCCGCTGATTTTCCTTGAGATCAAAATAAAAATAGACTTCCGAGCGACG
>JBBQOA010000250.1:0-6714 GCA_038330465.1 Pyrinomonadales bacterium | reverse complement strand
CCGAAGATAGCGTGTAATAGCCTAAAACTTCATCTTTATCGGGCAAAATCGCAACAAAAGTGCGCCCAAAACCTTTTGTGATGTTTTGCCGTGCGTATTTTTGCAGAAATTCATTCAGACTTTCTTCGCCGCAGTCAAATTTTTCGCGCCGGTGTTGTTTGCCCAAGGGCTGAATGACAAATTGAAGGCTCATCTTTTGATAATTCTTTTTTTGTATTCTTTCACGGCTTTTTTCAAAGCTTCATTCGGTTCGGGCGGATTTTCGAGCATCGCCAGAAAAATTTCGCGGTCACGGTCGGAAAGCACCCGCGATTGATGTTTTTCAAGAACTTCTTCTGCCGTGTTTGCCAATGCGTTGATCGCAAAATCCGTTACGGTTACACCGGAAATTAGTGCGGCGTTTTCGATTCTCTCTTTTATTTCGGGCGGTAATCTGAAATTCAGACGCGCCGCTTGATTTGTTTGTTTTTCAATTGTCGGCATAGTTTTTACCTCAATTGCACTTTAACACAATTGGTGGCAAATTGCCACGCCTTTTTGATTTAATTCACTCGCATCGTAATAAAACCGCATTTCGCGGTTTTTACATGTTTTTTCGTGATGAAATCGGTTCGCTTGCGGCTCGTAATTCTGATTTACCACCGAAATCCGAAATTTAGATTTACTGAAACTGATTGTCAGAAAACTTGAGATTCGATGTTATTTTTCGTGACATTTTCTTCAATTGAACGAATTTTTTAGAATCCTCCTCATTTGGTTTTTACTTTCCAGTGTTTTGTGCGCTGTTCGATGCGAGATAGTTTATCAATCTGCTTATTTTGGAGAATAATATCAGTCCAGTATTTTCCATCTTCAACTCGTCAAGATAACACTCTGGAATCCAGTAACGGACGGGGAGCGCAAAAAACGAACGCTCGCTGGCTGGAAGTTCCATCTGTTTGAGATTATCGAGGGTGACTACAAAATTCGGATCCTTCTTGAGAATCTCGTTCAAGATTTTTCGCACCAGACGCTAATTGCCGAGTTGATAAGAGGAGAAGGCGGCGAGATGTTTGCCGTCATTTTCCGGCTCGGAATTGTTCGGAGCGCGACTCTTATTGCAGTAAACTTCAACCACAGCATTGTCATCGCCGGCAAATGTAAAGGCTTCGACTTTCTTGACCAAAAGGTCCGGCGTTACATTTAACACTTTTAGTTAGCGGTTGTCACACTCGCCGAGTTGTTCCAAATCGCCGAGAAAAACATAAAAGCGCACGAGATTGGTAAGCGGAGCAGTTGATTCCCGAAAAGAATTATCCGAGGCAATTGAGTGCGCCCGTCGTTGTGGTACGTTGCTTAAAAGTCTCCAAAGGGTAAAAATGTTTTATAGGATTTAGAAGACTTTTCGCATAGGAACATGAAAAAAATAAATTATAACAATTAAAAAAAACTTGATCGTTTAGTAGCGGTCTGTGACCGGCGTTGCCAGTTCATACACAAACGGCGGTCACAGACACGCCTCAATACTATCGTTACAAGTTAATTTTACACGTTCCTTAAGACTGGTTTTTTTGATCCAGTCGTAGAGATTGGCTTCGATGATGTTGTAGTGCCGAACGCTGAACTTCTGAATCGAACCATTTTTGAGTAAGTGTTGACCTAGTTCTGTTTATTCAAGTTGTTAATAACAACGATCAACGATTCTAAGGAGGTACTAATCGCCGCATCGTTCGGTTGTTTGGAGCGAACCCTCTTGAGAACATCATCAATCGCATTATCCATCAGCGTCCACTTTTCTTCATTCATCGGGCGAAGTTTTGCCTGCGCATTATCCCACGCGGATTCCAGGTCTCCAGCCCGTGATTTGGCTCCTGAAACTTCTCCGGCATTAACCATTCGGCGCATATCTTCGGCTATCGTCCTGAAAGCCGAAAGATCTCCGAGCGGTTTATTTGGCGAAACCGCTGCGTATACTTCGGTTTGGGGTTTAGAAATATTTTTGCCGAGGTTATCCATCACAGAGATGAATGATTGTAAGGAGGCACTGCTTGCTCCGGCGTTTGACTGTCTTGCCCGGACTTTCGTCAGTACATCGTCAATTGCGCCGTCCATTAGTGTCCACTTTTCTTCATTCATCGGACGCAGCCGCGCTTGTGAGTTGTCCCAGATGGTTTCAAGATCATCAGCTCTCGTTTTGGCGCCTGCCATATCACCGGCGTTTTCCTTTTGGAGCATATCTTCGGCTATCGTCCTGAAAGGCGTTATATCTCCGAGCGGCGCGGTCGGCGAAACCGTTGCCGCCGCTTGATTTCTGAGCTGTGCTTGTCGCGCGTAGTAGCCGCCGCCGCCGCCGATCACAAACAAGGCGACGACCAGCGCGACTTGCCAAATTACTCTCGAAGATTCTTTTTTTGAGGGTTCATCTTCCGATTCCGGTTCAGCGATGAAATCGCGCCGCGTCGCCGCGAGATAAATGACAACTGCCAGAATCGCGGTCAGAAATACGGCGCTGGTGATCGTCGCGCCGAGTCCCAATCCGCCGTTAGCTTGAGATTGTGAAAGATAATCGCCCAGCGATGCTCCGAGTGGGCGCGTTAGGATATAAGCGATCCAAAATGCCAGCACCGCGTCCAAACCCAAACGCCACCCGATTCCCGCTGCCGCAATTATCCCCAAGACGATAAATCCTGTCAGAAGATAGCCAAGTCCCAATTTCTCCGCCATCAAATCGCCGGTCGCCGTGCCGAGAGCAAATGTGAAAAGAATCGCTAACCAGTAGAAAATCTCTCTTTTCGTTGTGAAAATCGAATGAATCGAAAGGGTTCCTTCGTTGAAATACCACAGGGCAAAGGTGATCGCCAACGCGATTGTAAAAATGATGGTGCTGATTTCGAGCGGAAATTTCAGACTGTCGGTCAGAATATCGGTGATCAATGTGCCGAAAACGCTGATCAAAACGACTGCCAGCCAATAAATTGCCGGAATGTATTTTTTGGCTTTGAACTGGAAAAAGAGAACGATGGCGAGGCAGATACCGGCGGCAACGGCAGTGCCTTTCAAACCGAGACTGAGATTGACATTTAAGAAATCCGAAGCAGTTTCGCCGACCGTCGTACATAAGACCTTGATGATCCAGAAAAACACGGTTACCTGCGGAACTTTGCTGAACATTTCGTTCGTCACTTTACTCATCGAATTTGAAGCCGGTATTGGAACGTTTGGCGCGTTGTTGTCAGTCATTTTGCTCTTTATCCTTTCTTTTGTGGTTTTTCAGCCAATTAAATGTTAATACCAAACCGCGTTGTCAGAGCAGTTTGGTATTATCAATTTATCCTTAAAAAGACAGCCTAACCCGCAGCGGCGCTATACCTTACATCTGAACCGAAAAAGTGTTTCACTTTCAGAAGCGTGAAATATTAATTCTTATTCGATCGGGTTTTCTTCTCTTTTTTCTCCTGCTTTTTCTCGGCAGCTTCTTTCTGGCGATTTTCTTCTTCGACCGCGACGACCGCACCTGTATAAGCGTCAACGTTCACTTCAGAAATTGTGCCTTTTGAATTGCGAATATCAAATGAATAAATCCATCGACCTTTTTCATGTTCGAGTTCGCTCGATTCGATTTTCCCCGAGGCATTTTTCAAAGCGATGGCTTTCGCCTTTGCCATTCCGATTTTTTTTGTTTGGGCATTTGCCGTTAAAGCACCGATACCAAGCACCAATGCGATGATCGTTGTTAAAAACGTTATTTTTTTCATTATTAATTAAAAACTCCTAAATTTATTCAAACTTTCGTCTGTTTTTACACATTACAACTTGATAGATAAATAGAGGATTAACAAACCAGATTTTTTTCAGATTTTTGAAATTAATTTTCAAAAACTTTTTCCAAATTATCAACCTCATCCAAAATCGGCGTGGCGACTTTTGCGTAATCCGAAACATTGTTTGCTGCAACAACTTTGGCAACGAGGGCTTCGAAATTCTGTACCTCTTTGGTGCCGCCTTTCGCTTCGACTTTCGGTTTGACGGCATTCCACGTTTGACTTAAAGCGGTTGACGTAGATTTTAGTTTTGCTTCGTCCTTCTCAATTGACCAGATTTCCAATTCGCGCCCGTAATAATCTAATTTTATTACTTCAATCGGCACCGGCGGATTATATTTCGCAGTCAAATCAGCTACGACGAACGTCACCTGATTAGCATCGCGCAAAGTGGCGGTTTTGTCTTTGGCGGTCACATCTTTGTCGAGCGCGGCAATCACTGCGTCGAGCTCCCCACTTTTGATATTCGCAGTTGCCAATTGCGTCTGTGACTGTTTTAATTCGTGGAGTTTTTCGGCGGCTTTCGTCCAATTTTTCGCCTTCGCCAGATCGTAAATGTTCTCCCCGTATTCGCCCGCGTCCAGGAACGGAACAGGAACTTTTTCCGGCGGTGAATTAACGGCGGGTGTTGCGGTGTTGACGACTGCCGTTTTATTCACCGCTGTTGTTGAAATGGTGTTTTTCGATTCGGTTGCCGCCGCCGCCGGGTTTGGCGACGCGTTTGAACAGCCAAATGTAATCAATCCTCCGACGATTAACACCGACAAAACTGCGATTTTCGAAACACCGAATTCTTTCAACTGTTTTATGTTTTTTGTTGTCTTATTGCTCATAAATCTCCTTTGATAACCGTGCCGGACTATTCATCCGAATTACGGATTGTTAATTGTCGGCATTCTATTCGTTATCTTTTATCTTCCAAGCATCAAAGCTAGGATTACTGTAAAAAAAGTTATTTTTTCATTGTTAATTTAAAATTCCTAAATTTATTCAAACTGTTTCGTTTGTAATTACACCTTACAAGTTGATAGATAAATAGAGGATTAACATTAAAAAATAGCGGTTTTAAGAGTAATTCGGCTCAATGGTTGAAAAGAATCTCGAAAAATTCAGATTATTAATTTCCGGGTGATATTGGTCAAGGTTTGATTTACCGGGACCGGGCGGTTTGTCGAATTTGATATTTTGTTCTTTTTTGGCACAAATGATAGCCGCATCTTTCATT
Organism: Pyrinomonadales bacterium; assembly: GCA_038330465.1. Lineage (GTDB taxonomy): Bacteria > Acidobacteriota > Blastocatellia > Pyrinomonadales > Pyrinomonadaceae > JAFDVJ01. The sequence goes on along the minus strand of JBBQOA010000250.1, from coordinate 1,689 downwards.
ACCAGATCCTGACCCGATCTCCGGGTATTAAATATAGTTTGTCGCCAGGTAAGATCTGGTAGGCTTCATACCAAGCGTCGAGGTTTCGCACTGTATCGCTCCGATATTCTCCCGGCGAATGGGTGTCAGTTGTGATTTGCCGGCGCAATGCAGTCTCGCTCTGGATGTTCCGCCATCTTTGGGCGAATGCCAGGAAAAAGCGCTGTTCGCCGGTCAGTCCGTTTATCATAGTAGAGGTCTTGCCTTTTAGTGACAAAATGTAGGCGTCATATGCCACCAGCAAACCCGCCAAGTCGGCACTATTTTCACTTAATACCTGCTTGCCATTGACACAAAGATCGGTAAGCGGGCAATAACTGTCGAATTGCGCCGCTAGCTTCGCAGATCTCGCGCGGTATTCGTCCGCATCTCTTTCGGTCCACCATCTGCCGAGGCGTCCCTGATCATCGTAAATATTGCCCAGCTCGTCGAAGCTATGGGTGATTTCGTGAGCCATGGCGGCACCAGCCGAGCCGTAATTTGCGGCGGTGTCGCCCTCGGGGTCGAAAAAGGGCGGCTGAAACAGTCCGGCTGCGAAAAACTCGGAATTGGGGCTGAACATAATGACCGCTCCGAAGGTTTGCGCATCAATTCGCCACTCAGCCGGATCAGCCGATTGTTTCAGTTGGGCAAGATTGCGCAAATGATTGAATGCTTCCGCCCGGCGCAGATTGCCGAAGGCGTCACCGCGCGTAATTTTGAGCGTCGAGTAGTCAATCCATTTGTCTGGATAGCCGACGCCGATCGTCAGGGCGGACAGCTTAGTCAAAGCCTTTTCCTTTGTCTGGGGCGACATCCAAGCGATCTTTGGAATGCGAGCGCGATACGCGGTGATCAGATCGTTGACCATTGCCTTCACCTTCGCCTTGGATTCGGGCGGAAAAAACGCGCGCGTATAAAGCCAGCCGACCGCCTGCCCGACAGCACCGTTTGTGGCGGCGATGGCTGCCTTGTCACGCTCCGGTGCTGTCACCGCACCTGACAGAATCTTGCCGTAGAATGCGAAATCTTCGTCCACCAACGCCTTCGGCAAAACGCTCGAATAGTGTTCGATCAGGTGAAACCTGAGATAGTCCTTCCATTGATCAATGCTCTCACTTTCCACTAAAGCGGAAGTGCCGGTGACGGCGGACGGCTGCCAAACGACAAAGTCCGACTGCCCTGCGAGTCCGGCTCCTCTAAAATAAGCATCCCAATCGATGCCCGGCGCCTTGACGGGAAAGTCCGCGCGTTTCCACGGGTTGTCCTGTTTGAAGACGTCGGCAGCATCCGCGTCCGGAGCGTGGGAGCGCGCGATACGGGTCTCAAGTTCAAGAATCCGCGCCGCCCTGGTCTCGGATTCTGAAAGTCCTGCCAGTTTCAGAATCGCTGCGATGTGTGCTTGGTACTCGGTCCTCAGTTCAGCCATTTTGGGCGAAGGGTCAAGATAACTCTCACGATCAGGCATTCCTAAACCGCCCTGCCAAAGATGCGGAAGATTGTGTTTCGAGTCATGAAAGCCCTGGCAGACCCACAATCCGAAAATATGGTCGGAGTTCGCCGTCAGCGCTTCAACCTCAGTATTCAACGTGCCGCCGAGATAGGCGGAGAGCGCCGTCTTGTTGGTGATTTTTGCGATCATCGCCATTTCGCCGGCGAGGGGAGTCAGCC
>JBBQOA010000249.1:0-6723 GCA_038330465.1 Pyrinomonadales bacterium | reverse complement strand
GGCGCGCTGCCCGGCGATGAAGTAAAACCCGATGCAGAAATTCAAGTCACGCATGCGATCACCATCAATGCGCCGGCTTCGATCGTTTGGCAATGGCTCGTTCAGATCGGTCAGGGACGCGGCGGTTTTTACAGCTACGATTGGCTCGAAAATCTGTTTGGCTTGCAAATTCACAACACCGGGGAAATCGTTCACGAATGGCAGGAATTACGGGTCGGCGATTTTGTGCGTTCGGCGCAGACCGAATGGCTTGGCGGAAAATATAAAAATATGACGGGCTGGTTTGTCGTCCGGATCGAAACTGCTCACGCACTCGTTTTGCGCGACGAGATCGCGCAGGGAAGCTGGGCATTTATCCTGAAACCGATCGATCAAGATCAAACACGCTTGATTATCCGCGCGCGCGGCGGCAAACCGGCGAATTTGCCGATGAAATTATTCAATTACGGAGTTTTCGAGCCGGCTCATTTTATGATGGAGCGCAAAATGCTTTTGACGTTGAAACAACGCGCCGAAGAATTTTCGCTCGCTCACACAGATGAATCGGAGCTTGAACTGACGGCTGAGAAAATCACGGTTTGAACCGGAACTTGTCAAAAAAATATTTACTTTTTACGGGGCAGTGCGGAAAAAGACTAGCCAACGAGCAGAAAAATGTTTTAAAATTAGAAACTCGAAGCGAATAAAACTTTATCCCAATTGACTGATTAATTTTCCCGAAAGAGTTACAATATATTTATGCAAGAATTTTCAGACCAGATGCCGAAGGACATTGCGCGTTTTCCGATGGTTCCGATTCGTGATGTCGTAATTTTTCCTTATACAAAAGTTGCTTTTAAGATCGGTCGCCCGAGCAGCGTCCGCGCGCTCGAACAATCGATGATCGGCGAACGCAATATTTTTCTCGCGACGCAGCACGATGCGACGATCGACGAACCGAATTCCGAACAGATCTACACGGTCGGAACTCTGGGCGGAATTTTGCAGGCGCAAAAACAGGAAAACGGACAGATCAAGGTCGTCGTCGAAGGCAGAGAACGCGGCGTTGCCGTCCGGGTCGAACAAGACGAGGACGGAATGTTTTACGCGCACGTCCGAAAAATCCAATCGGTTGACGAATCAGGCTACCGCACAGACGGACTTCTGCAAACGATTCATAATCTGGTCGAACAATTCCTTCGTGTCTCGCCCGATGCTTATTCGGACGCGCTGCACGCATCTTTAAGAGGAATTTCCGCCGCGCAGATCGCCGATGCGATGAGCTCGCATTTGCGGATCGCGGTTGACGAAAAACAAAAATTGCTCGAAACATTTTCCGTGCAGGAACGCCTGCAGAAATTGATCGAGATTCTCGAACACGAGATCGAAAAGAAACAGCTCGATCGGAACATTCACGCCCGCACGAAAAAGCAGATGGACAAACATCAGCGCGAATATTATCTGAACGAACAGATCAAAGCGATCCATAAAGAACTCGGACGCAAGGACGACAAAGCCGAACTCGACGAATTAAAGAAAAAGATCGAAGAAGCCGGAATGACCGACGAAGCCCGCGACAAAGCGATGCAGGAATTTGCGCGGCTCGAAGCAATGCCGCCGATGTCCGCCGAATCGACGGTTTCGCGCACTTATCTCGATTGGCTGATCAACGTGCCGTGGCATAAACGGAGCGAAGAAATCAATGATCTCGCCGAAGCCGAAAAGGTTTTAAATGAAGACCATTACGGCTTGGACAAGATCAAGGAAAGAATTTTGGAATATCTCGCCGTCCGCCAGCTCGTTAAAAATCCGAAAGGGACGATCCTGTGTTTCGTCGGCGCGCCCGGCGTCGGCAAAACGTCTCTCGGCAAATCGATCGCCAAAGCGACGGGCAGAAAATTCGTCCGCCTCGCGCTTGGCGGCGTGCACGATGAAGCCGAAATTCGCGGTCATCGGCGCACCTATATCGGCGCGCTTCCCGGACAGATCGTCCAATTAATGAAACGCGCGGGGACGGTCAATCCCGTTATTTTACTCGACGAAGTTGATAAACTCGGCAGAGATTTTCGCGGCGATCCGTCGGCGGCGCTTTTAGAAGTGCTCGACCCGGAACAAAATCATACGTTTCGCGATCATTATTTAGACGTTGATTACGATCTTTCGCAGGTCTTTTTCATCGCGACGGCAAATGTTCTGCACACGATTCCGGCGCCCTTGCAAGATCGTCTCGAAATTCTCTCGCTGTCGGGCTATACCGAACGCGAAAAGGTCGAGATCGCCAAACGGCATTTGTTTGCCAAACAGGTCGAAGGCAGCGGCTTGGAAATTGAAAAGGTCAAATTTACCGACGACGGTATTTTGGAAGTGATCCGTCATTACACGCGCGAAGCGGGCGTGCGGAATCTCGAAAGAGAAATCTCTTCGTGTCTGCGCAAGATCGCCCGAAAATTTGTCGGAGCCGACACGAAAGAAGAATTTCGCGCCGTTATTGACGCGGAAAAAGTCCGCGAATTATTAGGCACGATTCGTTTCCGCAAACAGGACATTGCGCGAAAATCGGAAATCGGTCTGGTCAACGGTCTGGCTTGGACGGAAGTCGGCGGCGATGTGCTTCAGGTCGAAGCGACGCTCGTCAAAGGCAAGGGAAATGTCACCTTAACCGGAAAGCTCGGCGAAGTGATGCAGGAATCGGCACGCGCCGCGCTGACGTGCGTGCGCACCCGCGCCGAAACTCTCGGTATTGACGAATCGAATTTTCACGAAAAAGATCTGCACATTCACGTTCCCGAAGGCGCGATTCCGAAAGACGGACCGAGTGCCGGCATCACGCTCGCGACGGCGATGGTTTCCGTTTTAACGGGCAAACCGGCGCGTCACGATGTCGCGATGACGGGCGAGATCACGCTGCGCGGCAAAGTTTTGCCGATCGGCGGCGTCAAGGAAAAACTTCTCGCGGCGCATCGGTTCGGCTTAAAGACGATCATTATGTCAAAAGACAACGAAAAAGATCTCGCCGACATTCCTGACGAAATCCGCGAAGATCTGACGATTCACACGGTCGATATGATCGACGAAGTTCTGCGCTTTGCGCTCGAACCCGACAAACCGGAAGAAATTCTCGAAACGCCGCAAATCTGGAAGACTGATAAACCGTCAACCGATATTTCGGCGGCGATCGAGTAAAAATAAAAGGTCAAAACTTTAACCGAAGAGCCACGAAATGACATGAGAAAAAAACTTTATGTCGTTTCGTGGTTTTATGTTTATTTCCCCAAAATTCTAAAAATTCTCAAACCGCAAAACGGTTATTTTTCCATCGGCGTCGGTGATTTCGATGCCGTCGTTTTCGGCGTTTAAGGTTAGTTCGAATTTGATTTGGCGGACGTTTTTGATCGAACGCGTGTAATGTCCGTCGGCAGAGTCTGAATTGGCTCCGAGCATTATGTCGATCTGCGGGGCATTTTCGCCGTTCATTTCAAGACCGATGCCCGAGAGCGGCAAGCCGTCTTCGAGCCAGTAATCTTGCAGGACGTCGCCTTCGCGGACAAAAACTCCGAGGCGCGTCGGGCGCAAATGATTTTGGGCGCCGAACAGTTTCAAAAAATCGCTCCAAGCACTTTTCGCGGCGGTTGCATTATTCATAATTTCACCTCTCTATTTTTTTAAGGATCCGCAGCTTTAACGGCAAATCATATTCCTGAAGACAACAAGCGCGAAAATCCCTTTGATCGACCGATTATTCCAACGTAGCCGGTCAGAAGATTCGGCAGAAGTGCGAGATTTCGCAATCCGAACCGCGAAATCTTTCGCGGTTTTGGCGTAAAAACTGAACCCGCGAAAGCATCATAAACAAGAGCATTGGTCGATAAAGAAAGCAGTAAAACCGATATTTGCCGTCAAATTCGGAATTGCCAAAGACTGGAATAGAAATTGACTTTCACATCAAACGACTCACCATCTCTTTGAAAGAAAGCATTGGTCAGTAAAAAAGGAGATCTTATGAAAGTATTAATCGTTTATGACGGATCGCAGGTGGCGGAAGCGGAGTTGCACGATCTTCAAAAAGCCGGATTATTCGGCAAAGCCGAGGTGTTCGTCTTATCGGTGGTCGAAACCTGGAGCTCGCTCGGAAAAGCCCGAGAGATCGAAAAGCTCGCGCTTCGGACACAAGACCAACTTCGCAAAGAATTTCCTTTTTGGCAGATCACTGCCGAAACCGTTTACGGCACGCCGGCGCGTGAGATCCTGGCGAAAGCCGAAAGTTTTAAACCTGATCTGATCGTTGTCGGTGAACCAAGGCAGACGCTTGCCGAGCGCAACATTTTTTTAGGAAGCATTTCACAAAAAGTCTTGACCAAGGCAAACTGCTCGGTGCGCGTCGCCCGCGGCAAACGTGAAACTGACCCGATGCCGTCACGGATCGTGATCGGTTTTGACGGCTCAGCGGGCGCGCAAACGGCGATCGAGGCAGTTGCTTCAAGATTTTGGCGGCGCGGCAGCGAAGTGAAATTGGTCGTCGTCAATGATTCGAGCATTGTCAGTTCGGTCGGTAATTTTTCACCGGCAGCCGGCAATTTGCCCGGTGAACTGAAATTAGTGAAGCAATTGATGGAAAAAACTGCGGAAGTTCCGATGCAAAAATTAAAAAATGCGGGTTTCTCGGCGGCTCTCTGCGTTGAATCGGGCAATCCGAAAGAAGTTTTGATCGAAATGGCGGAAAAATGGCAAGCCGATTCGATCTTCGTCGGACCAAATCGCGGCGGCAATTCATTTGACCGCTTTTTACTCGGCAGTGTTTCGGAAGCGATCGCCGCCCGCGCGCATTGTTCGGTCGAGATCGCCAGAAATAGAATAAATACCTAAGCCAAATCTGCAAATAAAAAAAGAGCATCTGCGCAGATACTCTTTTTATTTGACAACTTTCAAAATAAAGAGTTGAAAAATTCAGCCGGAATTTTAACTTGATTTGATTGGTGGAGACGAGGGGGATCGAACCCCTGACCTCTGCAATGCCATCGCGCAATTTTACTTTCGACTTAACAGCTTAAACTTAACAATTACAATAATATAGTAAAATTTCAGCTCAGACTAAGCCGTAACATTTTAGAACATTTCGGAACGAAAATGAACATAAATCCTGCCAGAATCCTGCCAACTTTTTAACGTTTTATAAATCAAAGTTGTTTTGAAAATGCGATGGCTTGTGACAGGACTGAACTGCCGATACGCTTTTTTTAGTCTCAAGTGTTGAATTGATTAGGTTTATATAAAATTGGTTAGTTGCTTTTGAGGGACTTTTAGCTTACCTATCGCGGTAAAAATGTTCTCAAATTTGATGTTGTGGCACACAATCGACACACAAGATTTATATCAAAAAGAAATCTCCGGGTAGTCCGAAAATAACGAACTATCATTTAAAAAACTAATTTGTATTGTCCGAAACTGTAAGCAGTTGATTCGCCGATGTGGAATAGTTCGCCCATTAAGAGAATTTCGAGAAGTTTTGAAAAATCTCCGGCAACACGGATCGCGCCGACAAAGCCTTCCATGGCGATCGGCTGTTGTTGGTTTTTTGAAAAACGGTAGAGCGTCTTTTTTTGTAGCTCGATTTCATGGACAAGAATGTTTTTACTTTCTTTGAGCAGTGCATTTCGCCAGCGGAAATAGTCGGCTTGACCGAGCCATTCATTACCGAAAACTTGCCAGATTCCGCCGATGCGGTTTGTAATAAGTTTTATTAAATCGTAAAAATCCGCGATTCCGCGAACCATTTCGCCTTTTTTATTTGGCTTGGCGCCCGGTAATTCGGGAAATTCCGGTTGATAGACGGTCACGGGCGTGACAAATTCGACAACCAGTTCGTTTGGAATATTATTTGGAATAGTTGCCGAAATTAAATCCTGAATATCTGAAACAACCGGCTGACCGATATTGCCGAGCGTGTGGAGCGAGCGTCCCGCCGCAAGTAAATCCTTGACATCGACGAGTTGGAAACGAGCTTTTTCTAAACTGCCGGTTTCTGTTTTGACATCGAGCCCCTGGCGTCCCAGCTTTCCGAAAGTGTCGATAACGCGGACAGCGCGTTCGATGGTTCGTCCAATGGAAACGAAATCAAAAGTCAGGCGGCTGCCTTTTTTTAGTTGAAGATCGATTTCGAATGGTGCAGAAATAACAAACGGCGCGGGGAGATTTAATTTATCACCTAATGGTTTACCTTTCGGCATTTCGAGGAAAAGATGCGAGTGCGGTTTAAAAAGATAAGGAAAATCGCAGTGCCGATCGGCAAAAAGCTCGCAATTTTCGCAGTTTTTTATTTGCGGACACGAACAGAGTTCCTTTTTCAAAATGTCGCCATACCCCCCACGCAGACGAGTTCCCCAAAATCCGCGTGGAGCGTGATGGTCGAGCAGTTCGATTTCAAATTGAAGTTTTGAGAGGGGAATCATTTAAATATTTTAACTTAAATTCTCAAAAAGTAACATTTCTAATGGGTTACTACCTCAAACACCCTAGATGACCCTCTGCGATCTCTTCCGAACATTGCGCCCCCGTCCGGTCTCAATGGGTTACTACCTCAAACACCCTAGATGACCATTAATTCCGCTGATGTATATTTTGGCAATATTTGTCTCAATGGGTTACTACCTCAAACACCCTAGATGACCAACAATGGAAATGTTTCAGAAATATCTACTTTTGAAGGTCTCAATGGGTTACTACCTCAAACACCCTAGATGACTAACG
>JBBQOA010000248.1:0-6729 GCA_038330465.1 Pyrinomonadales bacterium | reverse complement strand
GTTTTAGGTCGCATTGCGCTCGAAAATGGCGAAATAGAAAAAGCCAAGGAATATCTGCTCGCCGCCGGTCGGATAACCGGCGCTCCGACACTTAATTCTTTTGGTCCCGATATGCTGCTCGCAAAACTACTGATCGAAAAGGGTGAACGGGAAACCGTGATCCAATATTTTGATCTATGCGCCAAATTTTGGAAGATGGAAGATGGAAAATTAGAACAGTGGAAGAATATTGTCAAACAAGGCGAAATGCCCGATTTTGGCGCTAATCTTGGATACGAAACGAGTACCTGGCGTTTTGCCAAAGGATTGCCGGATTAATGTTTGATGAATTTATTATCACGACATCAAGTGGTAATTGATCAGCAAATCGGCACGAATTATTGACGGTAATAATTTTTATACTGCATCCGGTAATTACATTGTTGTTTTAGTTACTGATGTTACGCAATTTTAGATTTTAACCCGTGAAACGGGTGTTAGCATAAAGCCTCGTGCGTGAGCGCGAGGATTATAACAACAAATGATCAGAGCGATCGAAGATTGCGACAGATGTTCGCGCTCGAAGGTCTGGCGCCCTTTTCAATGGCTTGTTTCGACTGTGCGATTCGTCCTCGCGCTGACGCACGAGGCTTTATGCTATCGCCATTTTCAATGGCTAAAAGTAACATCAATAAAATTGCGTAACATTAGTTATGAAAAAAAAATCAATCTTATTCTTGATCTTTATATTTTCGTTTGGAATTTGTGCCGCCAACGCGCAGACGAAGGATGATGCGCGTCCCGTCGTTGACGATTCAAAGGAAACTCCCGACAAGGTTTTGAATCCGAAGCTTCCGACGCTCTATATCGTCGGCGATTCGACCTTGAAAAGTAATGCGCCGCTGCGCGGTTGGGGACAGGAACTCGGGCAATTCTTCGATCCCGCGAAAATAAATGTCGTCAATCGCGCGATCGGCGGACGCAGCAGCCGGACGTTTCAATATGAAGGGCGCTGGGACAAGGTTTTGGCGGAATTAAAAACCGGCGATTTTGTAATTATTCAATTCGGTCATAACGATGTCGGCAAATACGACGACGCGGCGGCAAAAGATCGTCCGGCGCTTCACAGCGAAGGCGACGAAACCGCCGAAGTGACGCGGCTCGACGGCAAAAAAGAAACCGTCCACAGCTTCGGCTGGTATCTGCGCAAATACGGCAACGATGTCCGTGCGAAAGGCGCGACCGCGATCTTCTGTTCGATGGTTCCGCACAAGGATTGGGAAAACGGGAAAATCGTACGCAAAGAAAGCGAGACGTTCGTCAAATGGACGCAAAACGCTGCCCAGGCGACCAGCGCGGCGTTTATCGATCTGAACGAGATCATCGCGCTTGAATTTGAAAAGCTCGGCGCGCAAAAAGTCGAACCGCTGTTCGGCGACAAACGGACGCATTCAACTCCGGCGGGCGCTTTTTTGAACGCGCAGATGGTCGTTGCCGGAATCAAAGGTTTGAAAAAGCCGAATCTCAAAAAATATCTCTCCGTAAAAGGCAAAAACATTCAAAAGATGCCGCAATTCGTCGTTAATTCGAACGGCAAGAAATGAAAAGTCAGTACCGTTTGCGTGAGCAAATGGACATTTTCTCAAGATAACAATTTACGCATCGGCTCATGCCGGACGGGACTGACTTTCGAGTTTTTTCGATTCCGTTAAGTTTGTAAACTCAATTAAAACTCGTCTTGAGATAACCATCTTTTTCAATCGCCCGTAATTTAGTGTAAAATTCGGTGCGAACCGATTATGGCGAGAACAGCATCTTTTCAACCTGACAAAAACGCGAAATCCTTTGGCGCGGATTTTGATGTCGAACGTCTTTGGAAAGAAAATACCGAATCGATCAAACGTTTTATTGATCGCCAGCCGGATTACGAAAAGCTCTGCGCCGAAGTCGCCTATATTCTCAACCGCGAATTAAATAAAGCGGAGATCGAATATTCGACCATTACCTACCGCGCCAAATCTCTGAACAGCTTTCTCGAAAAAATCCAGCGCAAATCATACCGCGATCCGGTTACTGGAATCACTGATTTTGCGGGCGTTCGCGTCGTTTGTTTGTATATCGACGATTTGATAAGATTGGAAAAAGTGATCGGCGAAAATTTCGAGGTCGGCGAAAAGATCGACAAATTGACCAACCGCAAAGCCGACCAATTCGGCTACGGCGCGATCCATTTTATCGTTCGCTTGGGAAAAAACGCGTCAGGCGCGCGCTACGACGATCTTAAAAATCTCGTCTGCGAAATTCAAACGCGCACCGTTTTGCAGGATGCGTGGGCGATCATCGATCATCATCTCATTTATAAAAACGAATCGAATATCCCGTCCGTGCTGCGAAATCGTTTGAATCTGCTGGCGGGGAATTTTCAATCGACCGATGAAAAATTCAGCGACCTGCGCGCCGACCGCGAGAACTATTTGAAAAAGGTCGCGGATTCCGAGATCGACGCCGAACAATTTCTCGAAAACGAACTGAATCTCGATAGTTTTGTCCGCTACGCGCAATGGAAATTTCCCGATCTACCGGCGGGCAGAAAAGTTTTGGACGTTCCTTTTTATCTGAAACCGCTGACCGAAATGGATTTAAGAACGCTTGGCGATTTAGACCGGATCGTGACACGCGGCGTGCCGGCTTTCGATCTTTATCTCAAGGAAAACGGCAGAGATTTCCTCAATTCCTATTCGATCACGAGCATCGCGCTCGCGGCTTTGCTGGTTAAAAAAGAATTCGTCCCCGAACATCTCAAAAGCGTCTTTCCAAAGTTTGCGGAATTTGTCGAACAACATCATTTCACGGAAAAGTAGGATTGAATTTCAAAATCAGAAGCCCGTTAGTGATACAAAATTTAACTGAAACCGTTTAATTTTGCTTGTGCCTTGATTTGAAATTGCAAATTGCAGAAACACCGGAAAATTTTTTAATTGCTCTATTTAATCGCAAATAAACTCTATTTAGTGTAATATTCTAATACGTTTTTATATTTTTTAAAAAACGATTTCCAGCGAGGAAGGGAACTCCTATGAATACAGATTTTGTATTGGAATTTCGACGCAATTACATCCATGTTCAATTCGCTCCCGGCTATCAGGTCAATTCAAAAGGTTCGACCGAGTTATGGACGGAAATCACCAAATCCTGCAAAACCAAACAATGTAATTTAATTTTGATCGAAGGGACTGTTGATTCGTGGAAAATGAATTTAGTAGATGTTTTTCGTTCCGGAATTGAAGCAACACATATAATTAACAACGCCCAAATAGCTTTTTGTTTTGTCAATTGCGATGAATCTGATTATACGAAATTTTTCGAGCTTGTGACTGAAAATAGAGGAACCAACGTCAATTCTTTTTCCGACCGGCACGAAGCTCTTCAATGGCTTGGTGTTGAAGAAACTTTGGGTAGCGAGCAATTGGAGTCAGAAGATAGCGAGGAAATGCTGAGTTTTAGCAATTAGGAAATTTTGCCTGTTTTTCCATTACAACTTTTTATCATACTTTGGTCCTCCTTTGGCAATTCATAAACATTGATTTTTTACGAAAAACGCTTGTTCGCTCAACAGGCGAGGACGAGCCATCGCTCCAACAATTTTTACACCACAATCAGCGCTGCCGGTGAAGCTTTTATTTCGACAGTTTTCGTGCCCAATCGCGCGTGTTTTGCCGTCAAACGAATCGTTCCGGCTTTTTCGGTCGATTTTACCCAAATCGCGCCCGCGCCGCCGACGAGGGCGAACGGATTATCGCCGACGATCTCGCCGTTTTCGACCGCGAACATCACGGCAGCGTGCGCGAACGGCTGAACATTGCCGAATTCGTCCGTCACCTTAAAAACGACGCGGGTCGCATCGATGCCGTCGGCAACGAGTTCCGTGTCGTCCGCCGTCACGAGAAATTGTTTTTCGACGCCGCTTGCCGACATTTTGCGTTCGATCACTTTCTTGCCGCCGATATAGCCTTCGATCCGCAAATCTTCCCAGCCTTTGCCGATCGCGTCGTGGAGATTGACGGAAAAAGGCGCGTATTTCAGGTTCGGATAAGTCTTGCGGTCGGGTTCGGCTTCAGCAACCATTCGCTCGCCGATGTAATATTTGAGCTTTTCGCAGTTCGAACAAACGAGCGCATTCGTAAAAGTCTCGTTCTCGTCGCCGCGTGCCCAATCAAACGCCGGTTCGAGAACGATTTCTTCCGACGGGTCGCACTGCGACTTATAAAATCCGGCGGCAGGTTTCGGAATGCGGAAAATATCCGAAACGCCGTGATAGCAAATGCGGTCGCCCGAACCGAAATAATGGTGCGTGTTGTAATCGAACGCGCACCATCCCAAACCGCCCGCATATTTCGCGTCCGAAGCAAGCATATCGTGAACGCGCGCGTGGCGATGCGTGTGTTCGCGAACGCGTTCGACATTATCATAGCGTTTGGTCGGATACATATGCCCGTTAAATTCGGTGTTTAAATAAAGCGGATGATTGGCGGGACGCAGCGGAAAACCGAAATCGTTCATCGTGAAAACATCTTCGAGCCGTTCGGAATTATAACGATAACGGACGCCGCCCGTCTGCCGCGTATCGTCGAGCTCGTGGGCGAGTTTATTGGTGCGCGTGTAAAAATCGTGATAATCGCCCGATTCGTTGACGCGGACGCCCCACAGAATGATGGAAGGATGATTCCAATCGCGTTTGATCATCTCGTCAATAAACTGCACCGTCAAATCCTGCCAAGCCGCGTCGCCGACGTGCTGCCAGCCCGGCGTTTCCTCGAAAACGAGCAGACCGAGTTCGTCGCAAGCATCGAGAAAATGCGTTGATTGCGGATAATGCGAAGTGCGGACGATGTTGCATTTGAGTTCTTCCTTCAAAATCCACGCATCGCGCCGCTGGACTCTCGCGGGCATCGCCTGACCGACGAACGGGAAGGTCTGATGACGATTTAATCCGCGCAGTTTGAGATGTTTGCTGTTGAGAAAGAAACCTTCCGTAGTAAACTTCGCCTCACGAAAACCGATCCGCGTTTCATACTGGTCAACCTGTGAATTCATATCAAGTCCAAAATATTCGAGAATAACTTGAACTTTGTAAAGTTTTGGATAATCAACATCCCAAAGTTTAATTTCACCAAGATTCGTTAATTCAATTTCGACAAGATTTTTTGAGTTTTTTTGATATTTCGTAGCAACAACTTTTTCAGTATCAATTTCAATCAAATTAGATCTTAATGAAAATCTTTCAGGCGCTCTACTTTCTTCAACTCCTTTTAGGAACACTTTGATATTTAATTTTCTATTATTCGACAAAACATCAATTGGTTTGGCAAAAATGTTGTCGATGAAAGCATCACCGACAACTCGCAAAGAAACATCGCGGTAAATGCCGCCGAAGGTTAAATAATCGATCATCCCGCCAAACGGCGGAATGTCCGGGCGTTCGGTCGAATCGACTTCGACTGCCAAAACGTTGTCGCCCGTCCAATTGATATTCTTTGTCAATTCAAACGAAAAAGGCGTGTATCCGCCGCGATATTCGCCTAAGTTTTGCCCGTTGAAATAAACCTTTGCCGCCGTCATCACGCCGCCGAAATCAACAAAAATTCGTTTTCCTTTAAGTTCATTCGGCAATTTGAAATGTTTGCGGTAAACCGAGACGAACATATATTCCTTTTCGTCAAAACCGCTGACGGGCAGCATTTTGTTTGTGTGCGGAATGTTGACGCGCACGAAATCTTTGTCGTTAAAGTTTGTCTGAAACGCTTCGGGCGAGGATTTTTCGCTATACAGCCATCCGCGATTGAGCGGAATCACGCGACGTTCGGAAATGCTTGCGGGCAATGCGATATTTTCCGTCGGCGGTTCGGCTTTCGCCTCGGAATTCGCCAATAAAGAAAGGCTCGCCGCACCGACCGCACTCGTTTTCAGAAAATTACGGCGGTTCATTTTTTCTTGGCAAAATTATGTAATCCAAACCAATCTGCGCAGCGGTCTGCCCAGCTTGCGAGAATCGGATTTGTCGGCGCGAGCCCGAAACCGTGCGGACCTTGTTCGTAAAGATGAAACTCGAACGGCACGCCAACCTTTCTGAGAGCCGAGAGAAACATCAAACTATTCTCGACCGGAACCGTCGAATCGGTCATCGTATGGACGAGAAATGTCGGCGGCGTGTCTTTCGTGACTTGCAGTTCATTCGAATAAAGTTTGACCAGATCTTCGGGCGGATTTTCGCCGAGCAGATTGAGCTTTGAACCTTGATGCGTAAATTCGCCCATCGTGATGACGGGATAAATTAAGATCAACAGATCGGGGCGCGAACTGACACGTTCGATCTCGTCTTTTGAATCGAATTTGCCCGCGTCGAAATGCGTGCCGAGCGTCGAAGCGAGATGTCCGCCGGCGGAAAAACCCAAAATTCCGATGCGTTTTGTGTCGAGATTCCATTCCTTGGCGCGGGCACGAACGGTTCTTAAAGCGCGCGCCGCGTCGAGCAATTGATTCGGCTGGTGATAGCGCGGACCCAAACGATATTTCAATACAAAGGCGGATATCCCGAGCGAATTGAGCCATTTCGCGACGTCCGAGCCTTCTTTGACGTCGGCTAAATGCTGATAACCGCCGCCCGGACAGATCACGATGCTCGCGCCCGTTGCGATCTCTTTCGGTGCGAGAAACGGCGTCAGCGTAGGAATGTCAACAGCTTCTTTCCCG
>JBBQOA010000247.1:0-6750 GCA_038330465.1 Pyrinomonadales bacterium | reverse complement strand
AACAGCGACCGCAGCAGCAGCAACAGCAGCAGCAGACGCCCGGACAAACACCGAACGGGGCGGGACAGGGCGGCGGATTTCGCGGCGGCGGCGAAATTGACGAAATGCTCGACCGTTTTCCGACCGTTAAGGTTGCGGATTTGAAAGTCGGCGAAATGATCGCTGTTTCGAGCACGAAAAGCGCGGATCCGAGCCGTATCAAGGCGATCAAATTATTATCAGGCGTTGAGCCGTTTATCAGATTGCAGCAAATGACTGCGGGCGGACAAGGCGGCGGCAATCGTGGTTCGAATTCCGGTTTTACAATTCCAGGACTTGACGGATTTGGCGCGCCGTAAGAAGTTTTTTATGTATAAGGAGCGCGTTTAATATTTTTTTATGCAGTAATTTGCGCTCCGCAATTTTTATTTAATAGGTAATTAATATGAAGAAAATCAAATCAATAGCTTTTATAAGTTTTTTATTACTGCTTATAAATTTGAGCGTTTGGGCGCAAGCAACGGGAAGTTTGAGCGGACAGGTTTATGACAGTCTGGGCGCCGTCGTCGTTGGGGCAAATGTGATTGCCGTTGATGCCAACGCCAAAGAAAAATCGACGATTACAAACAAACAAGGAGAATTTTCGATCAACGGGCTGGCGCCGGGAAACTATACAGTTCGCGTGACGGCTCCGAAATTCGCTCTTTACGAACAATCCGAAGTTGAGATCAAAGCCGGCGAAAAACAGGAATTGACAATTGCTTTAACCGTTCAGGCGGTTGACGAAAATGTCGATATCAATGCCGACGGACAAGTCGATAATGACCCGAATAACAGCGCGAGCACGACTGTTCTAAAAGGTAAGGACTTGGACGCGCTGCCCGATGACCCGGATGAACTCGAAGCCGCTTTGCAGGCTTTAGCAGGCGCTTCTTCCGGACCGAACGGCGGACAAATTTACATTGACGGATTCACCGGCGGACGACTTCCGCCGAAAGACACGATCCGCGAGATTCGGATCAACCAAAACGCGTTTTCGGCGGAATATGACCGGTTAGGTTTCGGTCGGATCGAAATTTTAACAAAACCCGGTTCGGACAAATGGCGCGGACAGGCGTTTATGAATTTTAACGATGAAAGTTTGAATTCACGCAATCCGTTTGCGCTTAATCGGGCGTCATCTCAAACAAGATTTTACGGCGGCAACTTTTCAGGTCCGGTTCAAAAAGGCAAGTCGTCATTCTCCTTTGATATCAGCAACCGTGAAGTTGATAACGGGGCGTTGATCAATGCGACGGTTTTGGATCCGGCGTTCAACATCGTGCCATTTCAACAAGAGCTGACGATTCCGAATCGTCGTTTTTCAATCGGTCCGCGTTTCGATTACGCGATCAATGATAAAAATACTTTGGTGGCGCGGTACAGTTTTCAGAGGGTCACGACCAGCAATCAGGGAATCGGCGATTTTTCGCTTCCGAGCCGTGCTTATTCGACGACAACTGTCGAACACGAAGTTCGTTTAACCGAAACTGCGGTAATTAATGCCAAAACTGTCAATGAAACACGGTTTTCATACGAGTTCAATAATCGGGAGCAAACGGGCGACAATTCAATCCCGACCATCAATGTTTCGTCCGCTTTTACCGGCGGCGGCGCGCAAATCGGTTTGAATTATAATCGTCAAAACAACTGGGAACTACAAAATTACACGACGACCTCGATCGGAAAAGCATCGCCGCATGCGATAAAATTCGGTGTCAGACTGCGCAGCACGACGATCAAAGATCGCTCGGAATCAAACTTTGGCGGAACCTACACCTTTTCCGGCTTTTTTGCTGTAAATGATCCATTTGATACAAACGGTGACGGGATTGTTTCACCGATCGAGCAATATCGGGCAAAGGTTTTAGGGCAAACTGCAACCCGCTATAATCCGACGCAGTTCAATGTTACGGCAGGCAATCCATTGGCGGATGTTTCACAATATGATATCGGTTTATTTGTTACCGATGATTGGCGCGTCCGACCGGATCTGACTTTGAGTTTTGGATTGCGATATGAAAATCAAAACAATATCAGCGCCAATCTGAATTTTGCGCCGCGTTTTAGTTTTTCTTATTCGCCGGGCGCGGGCGGCGCGCGACCGCCAAAAACTGTTTTTCGCGGCGGCATCGGTATTTTTTACGATCGATTCAGTGAAAATTTTACATTGCAGGCAAATCGGTTTGACGGCACGCAGCAGTTAAATTATATTGTTTCTTCAAGTGATCGGAATCCGGTTATTCAACAAGCATCGATCATCCTTTTGAGTCAACCAATTTTCAACCTTACCGGGGTGACGAATTCGCCGACCATTTCACAAATTGCTTCAGCAATTCCTTTTTCAAGTACGACACGCCAGGTCGCACCGGATTTGAAGACTCCGTACACGATTCAAACGGCACTCGGCGTTGAACGACAATTACCGTTCAAAACGACGATGGCGGTTTACTATATCGCTTCGAGAAATCTGCATTTGCTTCGTTCGCGTAATATCAATGCGCCTGTTTGCGCAACTCCGACAAATTGTGTCGGTGCGCTGCGTCCCGATCCGACTCGCGGAAATATTAACGAATACGAAGCAAGCGGATTTTTGAATCAACAGCAAGTGATCGTTAATTTCCGTACGACGATCAGCCAGAAAATTTCGTTGTTCGGAAACTATCGTCTCGGCTTTGCGAAAAGCGACACGGACGGCGCGGGAAGTTTTCCTGCCTACACTTATGATTTGAGCAATGAATACGGAAATTCTTCGCTCGATGTCAGACATAATGCTTTTATCGGCGGTTCAATTACGATGCCCTGGAATATTCGTTTGAGTCCCTTTATAATTGCATCTTCCGGCAGACCTTTCAATATCACCAGTGGTGGAATTGATACAAATGGCGACACTCTTTTTACCGAAAGACCGACCTTTGCTCAAGTTGCGGCGCGTTGCACAGAACTTCAGTTGACTAATTCATTCTGCAATATTAGCGGCGAAGATCCGACTGCGACGATTCCGCGAAATTACGGCAGAGGACCTTCATTCTTAAACGTCAATCTGAATGTCAGCAAAACTTTCGGCTTCGGTGGAGAAAAAAATACGTCAGCAAATACCAACCAATCAGACCAAGGCGGCGGACGCGGCGGCGGCGGCGGCGGCGGCGGCGGCGGCGGACGCGGCGGTGGCGGCGTTGCGATGATGGGCGGCGGCGGATTCGGCGGCGGCAGCGGCAGAAATAGTCCGTATAACTTAACTTTGAGTATGAATTTTTCAAATCTGTTCAATAAAGTTAATTTAGGTTCACCGATCGGCAATTTAAGTTCGAGCCGCTTCGGTCAATCAACATCGACAGCCGGCGGTTTCGGTCCATTCGGCGGCGGCGGTAATTCCGGCAATCGCCGAATCGAATTGCAGGCGCGGTTTAGTTGGTAAATATTTGCCGATAAGGTATAAATAATGAGGGACAAAAGTTAACTTTTGTCCCTCATTTTCGTATTCAACAACAGTTCACTTATTTATTCGGGAAAAATCAGGAGTATTATGAAAAGTTTCGGTATTTTATTGATAATTTTTATCTTGGTAAACGGAGTTTTTGCACAAAAGGAAAAAAACACAAAGGACAAGGAAAAAACGCCCACGACGGCAGAAAGCAAATCAATTGAACCGCTCGATTTGGCAAAAGCTGCCTTGGTCGCAAATGGCGGCGATAAATTCAAGAATATGAAGACCTTGATCGTAAGAGGCACGGCAAATGTTTCGGGTTCGCCGACAACGACCTTTCCAGCGACCTTCGCGACGATCTTTTCGGGCGACAAATATCGATACGAGATTATCAATCCCATTCAACCATTCAAGCAGATCTACGACGGACAGCAAACAGTTTCGACCGTTCCGAATTTTACGCTTCCGCCGATCAATCGATTGGGGTTGTCGCTGCTCCAAAGAATGGATGAAAAAGATTATGTAATTTCGGCTTTACCCGAAAAGAGCAAGAAAAAAAACGGTTTCCGAATCACTTCGCCGGAAGGCTATTACACCGATTTTTTTGTTGATGAGAAAACCGGACAAGTAAAATCTTACGAGGCGAGTTATGATTTCAACGGTCGAAATGTGACGACCTCGGTTGAAATTGATTCGTTTAAGGAAATAGATGGAGTAAAAATTCCCGAGAAATATGCCCAACGTTTTGAACTTGGATTCGCGACAATTTACGCGGAATTTAAGGCAAAGGAAATTTCAGTTAATTCGGAAGTTGCCGACGACGTTTTCTCGCTGGCGAAGTGAAAGTTAAAAGTCGAAAAGTGAAAAGGCGGAATAGTAAAGTTGAATCAAGATCAACAAAACTTTTCCACCTTTTCACGTTTAAAACTTTTTAACTTTTAGACGTGCATAATTTCTTGTTCTTTAGTTTTCGCCAGTTCATCGATTTTACCGGTGAAAGTATTGGTCAGTTTCTGAACTTCATCCAAACCGTAATGCTCGTCGTCTTCGGAAATTGCTTTATCCTTAAGCATTTTTTTCAGTGCGTCGTTTGAAGACTGACGAACAATCCGGACGGCAACTTTATGTTCTTCGGCAATTTCGTGAACTTGTTTAGCAAGCTGTTTGCGGCGTTCTTCGTTAAGCGCGGGAATCGGCAGACGAATGATTTTTCCGTCGTTGGAAGGATTGATGCCGAGGTTGGCGGCAATAATTGCTTTTTCGACCGCTCCGAGCTGCGAAATATCCCACGGCTGAACGGTCAGCAATTGCGGTTCGGGCACGGCAACCGAAGCCATCTGACTGAGCGGTGTCGGCGATCCGTAATAATCAACCACAACCGTATCGAGCAAACCGACGGTCGCCCGTCCGGTTCGGACATTTCCGAGTTTTCGCTGTAAATCTTCGACAACCGCATCCATTTTCGGTTTCGTATCTTTCAAAACTATATCTACACTCATAATATTCTTAAAAATTATTGATGAACCCTTCAGGCAGTTTGACTGTTCTCGCCAACTGTCACGAGCGTTCCGATCGATAGATCGCCGCAGACAGCTTTCAGGATATTGCCTGATTCCTTCATATTAAAGACCATGATCGGAAGATTATTGTCCATACAAAGCGAGATTGCCGACGCATCCATTACTTTTAACTGCTTTTCCAAAACTTCCCGGTAAGAAATTTTATCAAATTTTACGGCATCTGAAAAAATCATCGGATCCGCCGAATAAATTCCGTCAACTTTCGTCGCCTTTAAAATGACTTCCGACCTGATTTCCAAAGCCCGCAGCGCGGCGGCTGAATCGGTCGTGAAATACGGATTGCCGGTGCCTGCCGCAAAGATCACGACCCGACCTTTTTCAAGATGGCGGGTCGCGCGGCGGCGGATAAACGGTTCGGCGAGCTGCGGAATATCGATCGCCGATGAAACTCTGGTTATGACACCGATCTGTTCAAGCGCATCCTGCAAGACGACGGCGTTCATCACGGTTGCCAGCATTCCGATATAATCGGCAGCGGCGCGGTCCATATTGCCGGCTGATTTTGAAACTCCGCGAAAAATATTTCCACCGCCGACGACGACCGCGATCTCAACACCCAATTCTTTGACGGCTTTGATCTCGCGGGCGACGGATTCGGCAACAAGCGTGTCAATTCCATAGTTTTGAACGCCCATCAAAGCTTCGCCGGAAAGTTTGAGCAGAATGCGTTTGAATGCAGGTTTCATATTAATGGTAAGCGGTGAATGGTGAATGGTGAATGAAAAATTAATCACTCACTACTCACAATTCACCGCTAAACTAGCCAACCATCGAAGCGACTTCTGCCGCAAAATCGTCCTGTTTTTTCTCAATGCCTTCGCCCATTTTATAACGTGTAAAGCGACGAATTGAGATATTTTCTTTGATCGAAGCAACTTTTTCTTTGACCAATTCGCCGACTGTTTTCGACGGATCTTTGACGAACGGCTGGTCAACCAAAACATTTTCTTCGTAAAATTTGTTGAGGCGTCCTTCGATGATCTTGTTCAAAACATCTTCCGGTTTGCTCGCGTTTTTGGGATCATTTTTGAGCTGCTCAAGTAAGATCTCGCGTTCTTTTTCGAGAACATCCGTCGGAACGTCCATCCGATTAAGAAAACGCGGGTCGGTCGCCGCAATATGCATCGCGACATCTTTGACGAGCTGCTGAAATTCATCGCCGCGTGAAACGAAATCGCTTTCACAGTTGATTTCAACCATCACGCCGACTTTGCCGCCCATATGAATATATGAACCGACGGCGCCTTCCGCTGTCACGCGTCCACTCTTTTTGTCGGCGCTCGCCATGCCTTTTTTGCGAAGGTTTTCGATGGCTTGTGCTTCGTCGCCATTTGCTTCGACCAACGCATTTTTACAATCGACCATTCCCGCGCCGGTTTTTTCGCGCAGGGATTTTACTGCACTTGCTGTAATATCTGCCATAATAAACTCCAAATTAAAAATTTAATTACTTTCTATAAAAAAGCGTAGCCCGTTTTGCAAACAAACGGAAATCGCTACGCTTCAAATATTATGAATGTTTTTGTTTAACTAGCTGTTGCTTCGTTTGTTTCTGCCGATTTTTCGCCCGAATCCTGCGATTGTTGGTCAACAGTTTCCAAAGCGATCGGCGTAATGTCTTCACTTGACGCTATTTCGATCTCCGTTGTGACTTCCGGTTCGGCTTCCGCTTTGGCGGCGACCTCAGGCAACGCTTCCGTCGTTACCGGATGCGTCGCTTCGACG
>JBBQOA010000246.1:0-6775 GCA_038330465.1 Pyrinomonadales bacterium | reverse complement strand
GCGGTTCGACCTGATCGCCCATCAGAACGGTGAAGATCTCGTCTGTTTCGATCGCATCTTCGACGCGCACTTGAAGCAGCGTCCGTTTTTCGGGATCCATCGTTGTTTCCCAAAGCTGTTCGGGGTTCATTTCGCCCAAACCTTTGTAACGCTGGATCGACAGATCTTTTTTCGCCGCCGTCATAATTTTTTCAAGCAAAACCTCGCGCGAGGTGACGGTTTCCGATTTCCCGTTTTCGCCCAAAATGAACGGCGCGGGAAAATCATTGTCCAAAATGCGTTTCAGTTCGAGCGTTTTTTGAAACTCGACATAACTTGCTTTTTCCCAGTCGAAAATAAGCGTCGTGCCGTTCGGAAATGTTACTTCGATTTCCGAAAGTCCGTGTTCTTCATCGTTCAAAAGTTCGGTTTTGAAACCGGCTTCGGAAACTTTTCCCTCGACTTGCGCCATTAGATCTTCCTGGGCGAAAATCTTCCGAAGTTTGATGTTGTTTTCTTCTAAAACTTCGATAAATCCATTGATCAACGCATTGAGAAGTTTTGGATCATTGTTCAACCGGCGCACAAAACGCGAAAAATAATTCTGATATTCGACGATCCGTTCCAGATTTTTCGAGAGTTCCCGTCCTTCGATCGCCCGGTCATTCGATCGCACCACCAAATCATCGGTCGCCTGTTTCATCATAAAACGAAACATCTGTTTTTCGTCCTTGATATATTCTTCTCTTTTGCCGCGTTTGACCTTGTAAAGCGGCGGCTGCGAGATATAAACGTAACCTTTTTCAACAAGTTCAGGCATTTGACGATAGAAAAATGTCAAAAGAAGCGTTCTGATATGGCTTCCGTCAACGTCCGCATCAGTCATCAAACAAATTTTGTGATAACGAAGTTTGTTGACGTCAAAATCGTCCTTGCCGATTCCGGTGCCGAGCGCGGTGATCAGAGCCTTGATTTCGCCGTGTCCGAGCATTTTATCGAACCGCGCCTTTTCAACGTTCAGGATCTTACCTTTGAGCGGCAAAACGGCTTGGTTTTTACGGTCGCGTCCCTGCTTGGCTGAGCCGCCGGCACTATCGCCTTCGACCAGATAAATTTCCGACAGTGCCGGATCTTTTTCCTGACAATCGGCGAGTTTTCCGGGCAGCGTCGAAGTTCCGAGCGCACTTTTGCGGACGATCTCACGCGCTTTTCGCGCCGCGTCACGCGCCCGCGCCGCGTCAACCGCCTTGCCGACGATTTTTTTCGCGACAACCGGATTCTGCTCGAAAAATTCACCGAGTTTTTCGTTCAAAAACGATTCGACCTGACCTTTCACAGGCGAATTTAATTTGCCTTTCGTCTGTCCTTCAAACTGCGGCTGTGGGATTTTGACCGAAATGATCGCGACGAGTCCTTCGCGGACATCGTCGCCGGTCAGCTGGGTTTTGGAATTTTTCAGCAAGCCCGAACTTTCCGCGTAAGCATTGATCGTCCGCGTGATCGCGCCGCGAAAACCCGAAAGATGCGTGCCGCCGTCAACCGTGTTGATGTTGTTCGCGAAACTGAAGATCTTTTCGTCGTAAGAATCGTTATACTGCATCGAGATCTCGATCGAAAGTTCGTCGGCGATCTGCTCGAAATAAAGCGGTTCGTCGTGGAGCGGCGATTTGTTTTTGTTGAGATGCTTGACGAATTCGGCGATTCCGCCTTTGTAATAAAATTCGTGCGATTTTTCGGTTTCATCGCGCTCGTCTTTGATAAAAATGCGGATGCCTTTGTTCAAAAATGCTTTTTCGCGGAGCCGTTCGGAAAGTTTTTCAAAACTGTAATCGGTGACTTCAAAAATTGATGAATCCGGTTTGAAAGTGATTTTTGTTCCACGCCGCGTGCTTTTGCCGGTTTCTTTGAGCGGCGCGACCGCAATTCCGGTCGCAAACTCTTGCTCATGCGTTTTCCCGTCGCGCCAAATTTCAACCTTCAGCCATTCGCTCAAAAAATTAACGCAGGAAACGCCGACGCCGTGCAGTCCGCCCGAAACTTTATACGAATTCGAGTCGAATTTTCCGCCCGCGTGAAGCACGGTCAAAACGACTTCCGCCGCCGACACGCCGAATTGTTCGATGATGCCGGTCGGAATTCCGCGCCCGTTGTCGGTCACGGTGATCGAATTATCAATGTGAATGGCGACCTCGATCGTGTCGCAATACCCGGCGAGAGCTTCGTCAACCGAGTTGTCAACGACTTCGTAAACAAGGTGATGAAGCCCGATTTCGCTCGTTGAACCGATATACATCGCCGGACGCATCCGCACCGCTTCGCGTCCTTCGAGAGCGGTAATCGAATCTTCATCGTAATCGTCTATTTTCTTTTTAGTATCTTCTTTTGCTGTTGCCAATTTGTCTATTCCTCTTGTTTAAAATTTTGGTGATAAAAGTAACCTGAATTGTAACATTTATTTGCAAATTTAGACAGTTTGCAAGAGCCGAAAAGGGATTGTTCGAATACTGATTTCGAAGAAAATAACGCGAGATTTACATTGAATTTTAGATAGTTGTCAGATTGCGCGTCAGGCGATTGAGAAAACTCAAGTAATCGTCAATAAACTTTGGGAATTTTACCATAATTTTATTGGTTAACTTTAAACATTCCATTTTCAATGGCGAAAATCTCCGCGCCCGCGCCGAATTTTTCGATGAAACTTTCTTTCGAAGTAGTCACGAAAGTCTGCGTTTTATCACTCAAAAATTCGAGCAGCTGCCCGATTCGTTTGTAATCGAGTTCGGCGTCGATGTCGTCGAGCAGGAAAAGCGGATATTCTTTGTTTTGCTCGAAATAAACCGAAACAGTCGCGAGCTGCAAGATAAGGAGCGCGCTTCGCTGCTGTCCGCTTGAGCCGTATTTCCGCAAGTCGTGCCCGTCAAAACTGATTTCCAGATCGTCGCGGTGCGTGCCGATCAATGAATAACCGGAAGCGAGTTCGGCTTGGACGCGCAATTTTAATCGTTCTTCCAAAAGCGCGGCATAATCCGATAGATCGCCTTTGCCTTCGAGCGACGAAGCGTAGCGGATCGAAACTTCTTCTTTGCCGAACAGTTTTTTCTCCAAAACCTCGTTCAAACGTTCGACATAGCGAATCCGCGCTTTATGGATTCGCGCGGCGAGATGAATCAGCTGTTCGTTCCAGGGTTCGAGCAATTCCGCTGTTTTTTCAAGCGAAAATCCGCCGTCCTGCGCCGTATGAAGAAGCGAATTTTTCTGCCGAATAACGCGGTTGTAATCGGTCAAGGTCTGAACGAACGGCGGATAGATCGAAACGATTCCGCCATCGAGGAATTTGCGCCGCGCTTCCGCGCTGCCGCGAACGATCTCGAGCTCGTCGGAATTAAAAATAACGGCGTGAAGTTCGCCCAGATAACGATGAATCGTTTCTTTTTTGTTGTTAACCGACAAAGTTTTCGTATTTCCCTGCAAAAAGACTTGCAAATCGCGGTGAATTTCGGCACTCTGTTTTACAACCCCTTTGACGATGGCGAGTTCTTCGCCGAAACAAATTGTTTCCGTGAGTTTGGCAGTTTTAAAAGATTTGGTGGTGGCAAGTAGATAAATCGCTTCGAGCCAGTTGGTTTTGCCTTGTCCGTTTTCGCCGCAAATGATATTTAAGCCTTTTCCGCAGAGGATTTTTCCGTTGAGATTGCGGAAATTTTGCGCTTCGAGCGATTCAAGTAACATACAAATATTTTAACATAAACCGAGGCTAAAAATTCCCTTTGAATTTTAGGAATAAAAATCCATTTAACAATTTACTTTAAATAGTGTTGGCAATTGTTCAACAATCAAATTCTCTAATTTGCAGTCTAAATTTATGAAATTATTAAAAGTAATTCTCAGTTTTGTATTAGCCGCCGCCTTGACCCAGTTTGCTTTCGGTCAAAAAAGCAAAACGCTCGCGGAAAATTTCAGCGCGGCGACGATGGACGGGCAAACAGTCGAGCTCGAATCTTTGAAAGGCAAGGTCGTTCTCATTACATTCTGGTCAACGAAATGTCCGATCTGCGACAGCGAAATTCCGAAACTCAACCAAATAGCCAACAACTACAAAGGAAAAGACGTCGTTTTTCTTGGGTTAACGACTGAAAATCCGACCAAAGTTGAAAGTTTTCTGAAAATGAAGCCGTTCAATTTCAACATTATTCCAAGCAGTTTCGGTGTTTTGCTGAAATACGCCGACCGCGACCGCGCGGGCAATATCAATATGGGTTATCCGGCGTATTTTCTCGTCAACCAAAACGGCGAGATCGAGTTGAAGGACAGCGGATGGGACAAAACCGAAAAGCTCAATTCGCAGATCAGCCGTCTTTTGACATCGGGAAAATAAAAACCGAAATCAACTTCAAAAAAAATGCGCGCCCGACAAACTCGGGCGCGCATTTTTTTTATTGAGAATTTGTAAAGCGCGAAATTTTACGATATATTTTCAATTCGCAAGGTTTTGCGGAGAGATCGCATAATGGTATTGCAGTAGTCTTGAAAACTACCGTCCGTAAGGGCATGCAGGTTCGACTCCTGTTCTCTCCGCCATTTTCTTTTTTCAATCCGAACTTCCCGCTCCAAACTCTAAAAATTTAAGGCTTTTGCGGATTGTCAACGGTCGCGTCCTGCACTTCGACCCTTGATTTGCTGTAATCGCCGTATTTAATGAGATTGTTGACATTTATTCCGGCAAACAAAATCTTGATCGAAAGATTAACGTCCGCCCGCGACGGCAGCCAGATCTCGTTGTTGACGAGCTCATTTTCAAGCGAAAACGAGGCGCCGCGTTTGACCTTGCCGATAAAATTTCCCGCGCTTTGGACCAGAAAAGCTTCGAGCCTGACAACTTGTTTGCTGTTTGCGTCAACCCAAACCGCGCCGTTGCAGAGCGCGAAAAGTTTCTCCAGACGAGTTTGCGGTTTAAATTGCGGATTCGGTTCGTAATCGAAAACGATCACGTCGCGTCCGCGAAAACGTTCGCGGCGCGGATTAACGAGCAGCGAACCTTTGAGCGCGTCCGAAAGCGTGATGCGTTTGTTGTCTTCGTCGGGCGTTTTTGCCGATTTGTTTGCCTCGCGTTTTTCTTTTTTGGCGATTTTTTCTTCAATGTCGGCAACCTGTTTTTCGACCGTTTTGTCCTCTTTTGCCTGATCGGATTCAGACAGCGGTTTGCCGTTTTTCTCGATCTGGCGGCGAATTCGATAGCCTTTGTAAAACGACAGCAGAACGGTTTCCGATTCTTTTTCGACAAGATTTCCAGCCTTGTCGATCTCACGGTCGATCCGCGTTTCCTTGTAGCTGTAATATTCTAAAAGGTCGTCAATTTTTTCGGCGTTGGCGCGAACTTCGTCCAGCAAAACTTTGGTGTCGGGCAGCGGATCGCTTGAAAGGCGTGGAAAATCGAAAACCGATTTTGCGATCTGCGGATTGTGTTTGACGTCGTCGAGCTTGATCGTGTAGGTTTCGTCGTCGATCTTTGTCACGATCGAAAATGCTTCAAAGACGTCGCCAATTTTGCGGTAATCGCTGTAATCAATGATTTTGTCGCTCGCGCCGTGGGGGATTTCTTCGCGCAGCGGAAGATTGGTCGCGGCGTCGAAATAGATTTTGATTTGGACGCCTTTTGCCGTCGTCAAAATTATGGCGTTGGCGGCGTTGCCGTTGATCGAGGCTTTGCCGCCCGCCGAGATCTTTGTTTTTTCGACTTTGGCATTGAGCCAGCGCGAATTGCGATAAAAAGTTTCGGCTTGAAAATCGCGGCTCGCATCGCCCGTCAGCGTTCGCAGACCATTTTTTGAATCGCGCGCCCAACCCGATTTTCCGTTCGAGCCGAGTGCCGTTTCAAAACCGTTCAAATCATAGAATTCGCCGTAAAAATTCGGATTGTTCGCGAATGCTTGATAGGTGCCGCCGGCGCCGTCGGATTGCCGCGTGATGGTTCCCGAAATTTGCCGGGCGCGAACGTTTTTCAAAGCCTTTTCGCCGCCGAGTGCTTTATTGGCGAGACTCAAAATTTTGCCCGGCGATTGTGCCAAGGCAAATGGCGGACAAAGAAAAATTAAAAACAAAAGCAATTTTAATTTCATATGGATTTATTTTACCGAAAAGATTGAATATAAAACTATTACAAACTTTCGGACTTTGGTAAAATCGTCGTAACCGTCAGTTAAACTTTAGTTTCCTCAGACTTTTAGGATTCGGTTTTAGCTCGCAAAGATGGATACAAAATTTGAAACTATGGCTATCAGCAAAGACGATTTTCGCGCCGCGCTTTCGCGGTTTGCAAGCGGCGTCACGGTCGTTACGACCAAAGACGCGAACGACAGGTTTCACGGCATTACGGTCAGCGCATTTGCTTCCGTGTCGCTTGAACCGCCGATGATTCTGGTCTGCATTGACAAAAACACCGGAAGTCATGATGCCTTTCACAAAAGCGAATTTTTCGTCGTCAATGTTTTAGCCGAAGGACAGGAGGAGCTTTCAAACCGCTTTGCCGCGTCGATTTCCGATAAATTCGACGGCGCCCGATACCGGCTCGGGATCGGTGAAATTCCCGTTTTGGAAGATGCCTTTGTGACGCTCGAATGCCGTCTGGCTTACGCCCACGAAGGCGGCGACCATACGATTTTTGTCGGTTTGGTCGAAAGATCGAATGTCGAGGACAAAAATCCGCTCGTCTATTGGCACAGCGATTACCGCAAGCTGGAGATTGATTGAGCGAATTGACGTCTTTCCAAAATAGTTTTTTTCAATGCCAAGGCGCCAA
>JBBQOA010000245.1:0-6789 GCA_038330465.1 Pyrinomonadales bacterium | reverse complement strand
CCCATCTCACCTTAAATCTTACAAATTTGTAATTATTTTTTGTTAATTATAACAAAATTGTAGTTTTATTTTGAACCTTTTTTAGTCCGATGCTTCGATCAGAATATTCGGAATTGGATTATTTTCACGTTGAGCGGTTCTTTTATTACTCAACGACCATTTCAAAAGCGGCGGAGTAACGAGAGTTGTTAAGATGACCATCAAAATAATTGAGCCGAATATCGCCGAACTTATAATCGGTTCAGCAACCCCGCTGGCGTTAGGCATCACAAGAGTCATCCCGATTCCCGCCATTATCAAACCGACTTCGCCGCGTGGAATCATTCCGAGTCCGATTGATAGACGGTTTGTCTTTTTTTCAATCGCAGCAAATGCACACACTTGTTTTCCGAGAATGGCGGCAAGTGTCAAAGCTCCGGCAAAAAGAAGTATTTCCGGTTTGGCAAGAAAACTCAAATCGACTTTTAGCCCCATCAATACAAAGAAAATCGGCACGAACAAACTGCTGACCGGCGTAATAAGCTGCGGCAAAGATAATTCCTCGTGCGTGCGAAATGTTTCAAAATGAACTTCGTCAAGAACAAGTCCGGCGGCAAATGCTCCGACGATCGGCGCCAGTCCGACAACGGACGCAAGCCACGCCATTGCAAAACAAAACGCGATCGAAAGCGCCAGCAAAACACCGCGGCGTTCGAGATTTCCGGCTTGATGAAATAAATGCGGCACGAGAAAATGTCCGGCGGCAATTGACCCGACCAGAAAAACACCTGATTTTACAGCAATCAAAACGATTTCGATGGCGCCGAGTGCCGCGCCGGTTTGCGCCGCGTGGATCGCCCCGCCGATCACCGCTAAAATCAAAAGACCTAAAACATCATCGATGACCGCCGCGCCCAAAATGATGCGTGATTCCTTGGTTGACAGCTGTCCTAAATCTTTCAAAACCCGCGCCGTAATGCCGACACTCGTCGCACAAAGCGTTGCGGCGATAAAAAGATGCGTCAATTGCGAACTTTCCGGAAGAAAATATGCCGCCACAATCCAGCCCAAAATGAACGGCGCAACGACACCCGTAATTGCAACCAAAAGCGATGACCCGCCGACTTTTAACATATCGCCGATGTTTGATTCGAGTCCGACTTCAAAGAGCAAAATTATTACGCCGATCTCCGCCAATGCCCCGATAATTTCGTTGTTTTTTAGAAAATCGACCGAGTGAAATCCGAGCAGTGACAAGCTTCCGACCAAAATTCCGGTGACCAGTTCGCCCAACACTGCGGGCTGTCCAAATCGCTCAAACAGTTCCCCGCCAAGTTTCGCAAAAATCAAGATCGCCGCAAAACCGATCAAAATGTTCGGATTTAATCCATGTTGTAGTGTTGATTCGATGGCTTGAGTTTCTCCTGCCAATGAAATTATCGACAGGAGTGCAATTACGGCGAGCGTTGATAAACTTAATAAGAAATACTTTTTCATGAAATTTGTTCTGCAAAGTAAGATGTTTCACTTTGTCCAGAAGCAAACTTTGTGCCATGATAAAAGTTTTCCAGATCGGGCGTAATATCAATATTGTCAATATATTAGAAATGGTTTGACCAATGTTGATAAAATAGAATTATTACAATTTTGTAGGATTATTATTGGAGAATGACAATATTGTCGTTTTCCGTAAAGTATCAAAAAAAAGGCGGGGACAAGCCCCGCCTTTTTATCCAGATCAATAATTTAGATTAAACATCATCATCATCGAAATCATCAAGCGATTCTTCACCTTCAAATACTTCTTCGGTTTCCAAATCCAACCCTTCGTCATCATCGAAATCTTCGATGTCCTCAAGTTCTGCCTCAAGATCATCTGCTTCAACTCCCGGAATCGGGATCGGTAAATCCAATCCGCCCGTGACGATCGGAAACTCGTCATCGTATTCGTCAACTACTTTCTGATTCATTGTCGGATCGTAATCGATTTTCACGTTGCGGTAATATTTCATACCTGTTCCAGCCGGAATCAATCGTCCCATAATTACGTTTTCTTTGAGTCCGCGTAAGTAATCGATGCGTCCCGAAATCGCCGCTTCGGTCAAGACACGGGTTGTTTCCTGGAAACTCGCCGCCGAAATGAATGAATCGGTCGAAAGCGAAGCCTTTGTGATACCAAGTAATAAAGGTTCAGCACTCGCGGGCTGTCCGTCTGCATCACGAACCCGACGATTTTCGTCTTCATAACGAAAACGGTCAACTTGTTCTTCGAGCAGGAAATCCGTATCGCCGACATCCTTGATCTTGACCCAGCGAAGCATCTGTCGAACGATCACTTCGATGTGTTTGTCGTTGATGTTAACGCCTTGCAGACGATAGACTTCCTGAATCTCGTTGACCAGATATTCCTGCAAAGCTTCCATCCCGAGAACACGGAGAATATCGTGCGGATTGAGCGGTCCGTCCATCAGCGGTTCGCCCGCTTTGACGTGATCGCCTTCCTGCACGTTGA
This sequence comes from Pyrinomonadales bacterium, assembly GCA_038330465.1. Classification (GTDB taxonomy): domain Bacteria; phylum Acidobacteriota; class Blastocatellia; order Pyrinomonadales; family Pyrinomonadaceae; genus JAFDVJ01. The sequence continues at coordinate 4,298 of JBBQOA010000245.1, read as the reverse complement.
TGTGTGTTCCGCGCGGAATGTCGTATTCGCGCTCGGTGCCGTCGTCGCCGGTAATGATAAGTTTGCGCTTACCTTTGGCAATCGGACCGAATCGCACGGTTCCGTTGATTTCCGACATCACGGCTGTTTCGCCCGGACGACGTGCTTCAAAGAGCTCGACGACGCGCGGCAAACCGCCGACGATGTCTTTCGTCTTAGTCGTTTCACGCGGGATCTTCGCGATGATATCGCCCGCCTGAACTTCCTGTCCATCCTCGACGTGGAGATTTCCGCGAATCGGCATCTGATAAGTTTTCAGAACTTTATTGCCATCGCGGATTTCCAAACGCGGCTGATTTTTCTCATCCGAATCTTTAACCACGAGGCGTTTTTGTCCGGAAACCTTATCGATTTCTTCTTCGACGGTTTTGCCTTCTTTCAGGTCTTGGTATTTAACCGTTCCCGAAACCTCGGTCAAAATCGCAAAAGTAAACGGATCCCAGGTCGCAAGCATTTCATCTTCTTTGACCTTCTGTCCGTCAGCGACGTGAATCTGCGCGCCGTAAACGATCTGATACCGCGCCACTTCGCGTCCGCGTTCGTCAACGAGAGCGAGTTCAGACTGCCGTTTCATCGAAATGATCTCGCTCTTACGGTTTTTGATGACTTTCAGGTCAATGTATTTGACCGTTCCGTCCATCGCCGCCGCGTGTTTGGTTTCCTGTTCGAGCCGCGCCGTACCGCCGACGTGGAAGGTTCTCATCGTCAACTGCGTGCCGGGTTCGCCGATCGATTGCGCGGCGATCACACCGACCGCTTCGCCGATCTCGACCGTTCTGCCCATCGCGAGGTTTCGTCCGTAACATTTGACGCAGATTCCGCGACGCGCTTCGCAGGTCAGAGCCGAACGAATTCGCACTCTCTGCAAACCGGAAAGTTGAACTTGTCCCGCCAGATCTTCGTTGATTTCCACGTTGGCTTCGACAATTACGGTTCCGTCAACCGGATCGAAAATGTCGTCGAGCGCCGTGCAGCCGACGATTCGATCGCGCAGAGACTCGACAACTTCACCGTTCCGAATGATTGCTTCCGACCAAACGCCGCGAACTGTTCCGCAATCCTGTTCGGCAACGATAACGTCTTGGGCAACGTCCACAAGACGGCGTGTCAGATAACCTGAGTCGGCGGTTTTGAGCGCCGTATCAGCCAAACCTTTCCGCGCGCCGTGCGTCGAAATAAAGTATTGCAAAACGTCGAGACCTTCGCGGAAGTTAGCAATGATCGGGTTTTCGATGATTTCGCCCGAAGGTTTCGCCATCAGTCCGCGCATCCCGGCAAGCTGCCGGATCTGTGCTTCCGAACCACGCGCGCCGGAATCCGCCATGACCAAGATCGGATTAAGTTCGTTGCGTTCTTTTTCGCGAACGTCCATCGCTTTGAACATTTCCTTGGCAACCTGATCGGTCACATCCGACCAAATTTTGGTCACCTTGTTCTCGCGCTCCATATTCGTCATCGTCGCATCTTCATACTGCTGCTGAAGTTTATCGACTTCTTTGCGCGCCGCTTCGATGATTTCGCCTTTATTGGGCGGCGTCACCATATCATCGATCCCGATTGACATCCCGGCTTTTGTCGCATAAAGAAAACCGAGTGTTTTCAAATCATCGAGAAGTTCGACGGTCTGATCGTGACCGAGCCGCAAATAGCAGAAACTAACCAGCGACTGCAAACCTTTTTTCTTCAATGTTCCGTTAACAAAAGGTAAGCCTTCGCGCTGCAGACGATCGTTGAAAATAACGCGTCCGACGGTCGTGTCAATGATCCGGTCAACTTGCCGAGCCGTCGCGCGCATCACGTCCTGCGGAGCGTGTTCCTGCGTCAGATCGACCAATTCGCCGCGCAGACGAAGTTTGATCTTGGTCTGCGTTTCGACCGCTTTGGCATCAAGCGCGAGAATAACGTCGTCAACCGAGTTGAAAACCTTGTTTTCGCCCTTCATTTTGTCGCGTGAAAGCGTCAAATAATAACAGCCCAAAACAATGTCCTGCGAAGGAACCGTAATCGGTTGCCCCGAAGCCGGTGAAAGCAAGTTGTTTGACGCGAGCATCAAAACGCTCGCTTCGATCTGCGCTTCCGCCGAAAGCGGAATGTGAACCGCCATTTGATCGCCGTCAAAATCGGCATTGAATGCCGTGCAGACGAGCGGGTGAATTTTGATCGCTTTGCCTTCGACCAGAACCGGCTCAAACGCTTGAATTCCGAGTCTGTGAAGAGTCGGCGCACGATTTAACAAGACGGGATGTTCGCGAATCACTTCTTCGAGAATGTCCCAGACGATCGGTTCCTGACGTTCGACCATTTCACGCGCCTGCTTGATCGTCGCGGCGTGCGCATCGCGTTCTAATTTGTTGTAGATAAACGGCTTGAAAAGCTCCAAAGCCATTTTCTTCGGCAAACCGCACTGATGCAGTTTGAGTTCCGGTCCGACGACGATCACCGAACGTCCCGAATAATCGACACGTTTGCCGAGCAAGTTCTGACGAAAACGTCCCTGTTTGCCCTTCAATGTTCCCGACAGCGACTTGAGCGGACGATTGTTCGCGCCGCGCAGCACGCGACCGCGCCGACCATTATCAAATAACGCGTCAACGGCTTCCTGGAGCATTCGTTTTTCGTTACGGACGATCACTTCCGGCGCCCGAAGTTCGATAAGTTTTTTCAGTCGATTGTTGCGGTTGATCACACGGCGATACAGATCGTTCAGATCTGATGTCGCAAAACGTCCGCCATCCAAGGGAACGAGCGGGCGCAGTTCGGGCGGAATGACCGGAATCACATCCAAAATCATCCATTCAGGTTTATTTCCCGAACGCAGAAACGAATTTGAAACCTTCAAACGTTTTGAATATTTCAGTTTTTTCTGCTGCGAGGTTTCTTCGCGCATTTTTTGGCGAAGTTCATTGACAAGCTCCGCAACGTCAATTGTCGCGAGTAATTCTTTGATCGCTTCGGCGCCCATTTTGGCGACGAATTGATGCGGATAATCGCGCATTAATTCACGATAGCGTTCATCGGTCAGCAATTCTTTTTCTTTGAGTCCCGGCACTTCGCCCGGATCAACGACGATGTAGGTTTCAAAGTAAAGAATTTTTTCGAGATCGCGCAAGGTGATGTCCAAAAGATGTCCGATTCGCGACGGCAAGCCTTTGAAAAACCAGACGTGCGAACACGGACTCGCAAGCTCGACGTGCCCGAGACGTTCGCGGCGAACTTTTGACTGAGTAACTTCGACACCGCATTTGTCGCAGATCACGCCGCGGTGCTTCATTCTTTTATACTTTCCGCACAGACATTCCCAATCCGAAACCGGACCGAAAATTCGGGCGCAGAACAAACCGTCGCGCTCCGGTTTGAATGTGCGATAATTGATCGTTTCCGGCTTGGTAACTTCCCCGTGCGACCACGACCGGATTTTTTCGGGCGAGGCAAGGCTGATGCGAATCGCCTCAAAATTCGGGGTTAATTGTGTTTTATTATCTTGTTGCAATCGAAACATATTTCTCCATTTCGGATTTGGGATTGTGGATCGCGGATTTGGGATTCATTTTTCTTATAAATCCGCGATCCGCGATCCGCCATCCACAATCCATTAATCACCACCTACAACTTCGCCAACGCCTTTCGCAATTGCTTCGGGATCGATCTCATCTTCCGTGATGAGTTCGACATCCAAACAGAGCGACTGAAGTTCGCGCACGAGAACGTTAAACGATTCGGGAATGCCCGGATGAAAATCGGAATCACCTTTGACGATGGTTTCGTAGATCTTCGAGCGTCCGGCAACATCGTCTGATTTACAAGTCAAAAGCTCTTGCAGAATATGCGCCGCGCCGTAGGCTTCGAGTGCCCAAACTTCCATTTCACCAAACCGTTGTCCGCCGAATTGCGCCTTGCCGCCCAAAGGCTGCTGCGTGATCAATGAATATGGTCCAATTGATCGGGCGTGAATCTTGTCGTCAACAAGGTGCGACAATTTGAGCATATAAATGTAACCGACGGTCACTTTCTGCTCGAACTGTTCGCCCGTCAAACCGTCATAAAGACGGGTTTTGCCTGACGGTCCGACTGACGGCGGAATACCGAGTTCGTCAAATTTTTCGTTGGCTTTGCCGATATATTTCTTGATCTCATCTTCGCTCGCGCCGTCAAAAACGGGGGTCGCAAAATGTAATCCCAAGATTCGCGCCGCCCAACCGAGATGCGTTTCCAGGATCTGCCCGACGTTCATCCGCGACGGCACGCCGAGCGGATTAAGC
>JBBQOA010000244.1:0-6791 GCA_038330465.1 Pyrinomonadales bacterium | reverse complement strand
AAGCATTAAAAGTAGCTTCGGAAAATAATGGAGTCGAACTTGTAAGGCGTTGCCGTGCCGGAGACGGCGCGGCGTGGGAAGAAATCGTTTCACTTTATTCGCGCCGGATTTTTAATCTCGCTTATCGCTTTACGTCAAGTGTTGAAGCGGCGGAAGATTTGACGCAGGAAGTTTTTGTCCGCATTTACAGAACGCTTGAGCAATACGACTCAAAACAAGGTGATTTGTCGAATTGGCTGATGCGTTTGGCGCGAAACTTGATAATCGACGATTACCGGCATCGCCAAAGAAATCCGCAGGATTCGATGGCGGACGATGTTGAAAACCATACGTTTCATTTGCGTTCGGTCGGCGGTTCGGCGCAAAAAGAAATTGAGCGCAAAGAACTTGCCGTGCAGGTTCAGGAAGGAATTGACAAACTGCCGACCGATTTGCGAACCTGCGTTATTCTGCGCGACATCGAGGAATTGAGTTATCAGGAGATCGTGGATGTTCTGAAAATTCCCGAAGGCACTGTCAAATCGCGGATCAATCGCGGACGCATTGAACTGGCAAAGATTTTGCGGCGGATGAGAGTGGTCACTATTTAATGAATCCAGAGGACTCAATTTCAAATTACACAATATTTGAAATTCGACCTGAAACATTTTGAAATTTGTAATATTTAATTGACGCAAAGCGTCGAGAATAAGGCAAAAAATTATGAATATTAACGCCATTGTCGAGAAAGATTTTGAAAAGTTTTGATACAAGGGGTTTTTAGTTTTATGAACTACAAGGATGAAAGAATTATTGAATGCGCAGGGTTTGAGGAGCTTCTGACCGATTATTTGGACGGAACGCTCGACCGTGCAACGCACAAAGCCATTGCGGCGCACGCCTTGCGCTGTCCTTTGTGCCACGCGCTTTTGAACGAAGTTAAGGACGCGCTTAATGCCTGCCACGAAATCGCTGCTCCAAAACTTTCCATGACACATCTCGAAGCGCGGATTCTTTCGATGACAATGCCTGAAACGGCAATGTCCTGCGAACAATTCGAAGAATATTTGACGGATTATTTGGACGGATTTTTACCTGCGACGATTTTCCATCGATGGGAACGCCACGCCGTTTTATGTGACATCTGCACGGATTTGCCCGGCGCGGTCGTGCGTTCAATCGCGGCTTGCTACACATCTAAAATGGACGAATTGCCGATTCCTGCTGGTTTGCACAATAAAATTTTGCAAGCGACCATTGGAACGACGGAAGCCAAAACCGTTAAAGCTTCTTGGTCGTCGCAGACAATCGAATGGATTCGTAGTCTCAGTTTTCCGATTCCCGTTCCGCAATTTGCGTCGGTTGTCATGATGCTGATCTTTGCCGCATTTATTTTCAGCCAGACTGTTTCTGCCGACGGTTCACAAAAGATTTTTGATTTAGCCGAGCAAACCTATAAACAAAGTGCTGATGTCGTTTTAGGGGGCGAAATGAAGGATTCACAAAATCCCGCCCAAACGCCTGTTTCAGGTAAATACGTAAATAACGAGGACAGTAAATAATGAATTGTGCTTATCACAGCCACAATGGAGCAACAGTCAGCTGCAACGGATGCGGAAAACCGCTCTGTCCGGCGTGCGATCACCGCATCAAAGGTTTTCCCTATTGTCAGGATTGCATCGTCTTGGGCGTTGATTTGCTCAGAAATCATTATCAATCGTCGGGGTCTTCTCATGTCAAAGCTCAAACCTCGCCTTTTGCCGCATTAATTTTATCGTTTATCTGTCCCGGACTCGGCGCGGCTTACAATGGTCAAACTCATAAGGCACTGATTCATTTTGCCATCTCGGTCGGACTTTTTCAGATGGCGATCAATTTAAAGATGCCGCTTTTGGCGTTCGGAGTTCTCGGAATGTGGCTTTACTCGGCAGTTGATGCATGGAAAACTGCCCGTTTAATTCGTTCCGGTGCAAAGCCTGATTTAGCGGAAGATATTCTGGTTCAAAGATTTTCGGGCAACCCGAAACTTTGGGGAATTTTGCTAACAATTCTTGGCGTGACATTTTTATTGCGAATGTTGTTGGGCGACGGCTTTTCGCATTTGATGGGTATCTTTTTACCATTTTTCTTGATCGGTTTAGGACTTTATATTTTGAGAAATTATATTTTCAAACCTAAAGAGCCCACATTAAATTACAGTGATTTTTCAACCCGCGCCGACACGCCGAGTTTTATCAGTGCGACGAATGATGTCAATTATCAAAACGAGAATTTTGATAACAATAATGAATTTCCGACACAGGTCCGCGCAAAGAGTTGGAAAAATCGCTAGGAAATGGTTATTATGGAATCGGAACGGTTTTGATTGTTCTTAAAAGAAACCGTTCCTGTGGTTATTTCGGAAAGATAAGGAAATTAATTTTATGCCATTTGTATTAAAAACCGCTGCAGGAATTATTGGAAGTATTTTAGCTATAATTGCTTTGGTCATTGCCGTGTTAAAAGGCATCCTTGGTCTGATTGCGTTTATTACAACGGCTATTCAAATTATTATTGTTTTATTATTTGTCGCAGTATTTGTCGGCATCGGAGTGATGATCTTCCGGACTTGGCAATCAAACCGTAAACCAAAAGAGTAGGCTAAATTCAACAAACAACAGATTTGGAGATAGTCGATAGCATCAATCGCCATTAATGGTTTGATTTATGCTATCGTTCATGGTAGCTTTTAACTTCCGTTTCTATAACAGAAAAAACGATTTACAAATTTAACCCCTTAAAATAGAGTTTTTTTGAAAAAATTCTTAAACAGGATTCGCGTTAGTCGCTCGCGGCTATTCTTGCGTGATTCCGTGTGCTGAAACGCTGGATTTTCGGCGCGTAATCATTAAAAGGAGCTTTTAAAGCGTAATGCAGCAAAATAACAAAAATTACAAGTTTTTATTATCACATACCACAAAATCAAAAATTTATATCAGACGAATTGAAGTTTCCAAAAAACTTCTTCATTCGAGTATTGCAATTTTAATATTATCATTCGGTTTAGCTTCACTAGGTTTAGTAGGATTACTTAAAACAAATGTCTTAGCCAAATCGGAAAATTCCGCAACAACTGAAACTGCCGCCATTATTTCTCCCGATAATCAAACCAACTCAGAACCGAAATCAATAGATTATAGTCGTCCCGCACAATCGGAAAATTTTGCGATGAACAGCGGCGGACCCGTTTTAGACGTTCAATCAACGGCGGAAGAAGCCGCTGAAAGCGAGAACAGCGACATCGCAAATCAGATTCGTTCGATTGCTTCAACTGCAAATCCGACGTTTCTGCCGACAATGTGGGCGCATCTTGGCAAAATCAATAATGAATTCGGTTTTCGCCGTAACCCGTTCGGTGGACGCAGTTATGAATTTCATCCGGGAATGGACATCGACGGTGAAAAAGGCGATACCGTGATCGCCCCGGCAAACGGCACGATCATCAAAGCCGGTTGGACAGGCGGCTACGGCAATATGATTGAGATCGACCATGGGAACGGTTTAACGACACGTTACGGTCATCTTTCTAAAATCGAAATTCAGGTCGGTGATTCGGTTCAGCGCGGTCAACTTATCGGGTTGATCGGTTCAACGGGGCGATCGACCGGACCGCATCTTCACTACGAACTGCGTTTGAACGACAAATCGATCAATCCGCGCTTTCTGCTTCCTCAGGAACCGACGGAAATCAAACCGGCAAATCAATAAAAATAAGGTTAAATTATCGTATTATAAGGCGAGTCCATCCGGCGACTCGCTTTTTTTGTAATTTTTTCTTAACTTAATAGTTAAACTATTTATATTTGTTTACCGAGCTATGATCTATAAATTTAACAATAAAGGAAATCGAAATATGCGATTAAACTCCAGGATTTTAACATCATTTTTTTTGGCGACTGCCATTTTACTGTCGTCATTTTCTTTTGTGGCGGCTTTTCCCGATGAGGGAATGTTCACGCCCGACCAAATTGCAAAATTGCCTTTGAAACAAAAAGGTTTGAAGATCAATCCGATCGACATCTACAACCCAAAAGGTAACGGCATTTCAAATGCTGTGATCAGTCTCAGCGTCGGATGTACGGCTGAATTCGTTTCGCCGCAAGGTCTGATCTTGACAAATCACCACTGCGGTTTTGACGCGCTGGTCGCGGCGTCTTCTGCCGGCAAAGATTACGGTAAAGACGGTTATAAAGCCGATTCGATGAAAACCGAACTGCCTGCCAAGGATTATAGTCTGACACTGACCAACCGCATCGAAGACGTCACTGCCAAAATCACCAAAGGAACTGAAAATCTTTCGGGCGACGCACTCACTGAAGCGATCAAAACCAACACCGATAAACTTTTGGAGGAAGAAAAAGCAAAAGTTCCGGAAAACGAGAAAGCCGCGATCGAAAATCTGAACAGAAATCGCCTCGGATTTTCCTATAATGACAACGAAATCGAAATTCGCATGCTAAACAACGGTTATTTTTATTATCTTTACGACACTTCCCAGCTAAAAGATATCCGCCTTGTTTACGCGCCGCCGCAAATGATCGGCTTTTACGGCGGCGACCCGGATAATTTCGAATGGTCGCGCCACACGGGCGATTTTACATTTCTGCGCGCCTACGTCGGTCCGGACGGCAAGCCCGCCGAATATTCCGAGAAGAATGTTCCCTATAAACCGAAAAAGTTTTTGACGATCTCGCTCAATGGCGTCAAAGAAAATGACTTTGTTTTCGTGTTAGGTTTTCCGGGCGGCACGACGCGCTATCGTGAAAGCCAGTTTATCGAATATTCTCAAACCACAAACTTTCCTTTTCTCGCTGGACTTTTTGCCGCTTGGAGCAACGGGCTTCGAATGGTCGGCGCGGAAGATGAATCAAAACGCGTCAGTTTGCAGAGCGAAATCGCCAATTTCGACAACAGCCGAAAGGTTTACGAAGGGGGCGTTTCCTCGTTGAACCGCTCCGATTTTGTTGACCAGAGACGCGAAGAAGAAACGAAGTTTTCGATTTGGGTCAATCAAAATGCTCAACGTAAAGCAAAATACGGCGTAGTTCTGGCGAACCTTGACCGTTTATCGAAAGACTTTTACGTTTACGGTGCTCGCGATCGTCTGCTCCGAACTTTTCCGATCGTCTCTTTCGCTCCTGTTTACAAGCAAATTCTCGATGCCGTAACGACGGTTCGCGCCGGCAAAAAACTCGATGATAAAAAACGTTCCGAAATCGAAGCCTCCTACAAAAACCGTGAGTCGGTTTTGGAACGCGAGATGCTCAAGTATTTCTTAAAAGCCGTTTCCGAATTACCGGACAATCAGAAATTTCAGGCAGCGGAAAACATTTTCGGACGTTACCAAGGCAAAGCGCGCCGCGAAGCGGAAGAAAAATTCGCCGGCTCGATTGCCGACAGCAAGGATTTCAACTCGCCCGAAGACATCTTTAAACTTTACGATAAATCATTCAATGATTTGAAGGATAAATATCCGGACATCATCAATCTGGCGGCGGCACAGGCTGACGAACGTGCCGCATACAGCGCAAGAGCGGCGAAATATAATGCGGAAATCGACCGGAATCGGTTGCTTTATCAGGAAGGCATGGCGGAAATGAAACGCATCACGCCGTATCCGGACGCTAATTTCACGATGCGTTTCACATACGGCAGCGTCAAAGGTTATAAACCGCGCGAAGCCGTCGTTTATACGCCCTTTACAACGCTCAAAGGCGTGATCGAAAAAGACACCGGCGTTTTTCCGTTTGACGTGCCCGAAAAGCTGAAGGAATTGCAAAAAGCAAAAGATTTCGGCAGATTCGGCGTCGGCGACAGCGTTCCCGTTAATTTCCTGGCGACAACCGACATCATCGGCGGAAATTCCGGCAGTCCGATTATGAACGGTTACGGCGAACAGGTCGGCATTATTTTTGACGGCAATTTCGAAGGTCTCGGCGACGACCTTTTCTACGATCCGAACTATAATCGCTCGATCGCCGTGGACATTCGCTACGTTCTTTTCGTGACGGAAAAATTCGGGAACGCCGGATGGATTCTCAAAGAAATGACGATCAAGGGCGGTGCAACGAAAGCGAAAGCCGCCGGAGCCAATTAATTTAGAAAAGAAAAAAGAGAAGCGGCGATTTTACTAAGCAATAAAATTGCCGCTTCTCCCTTTCACTTCCACTTTTTTAATAAGCGAGTTTGATCGAATTCAATCCTTTGAAAATTACTTTTTGACGGCGAATGACGCGTTTCGGGTTCTTGGTCGGGTTGAAAACATTGAGCGGCGAAGGAATCATCGCTGAAAGATAGGCAGCTTCCTGCGGTGACAGCTGAGACGCGGATTTTTTGAAATAAGTTCTGGACGCGGCTTCCGCGCCGTAAATGCCGTCGCCCCATTCGATCACGTTCAAGTAAATTTCCAGAATGCGCTTTTTGTTCAATTCCCTTTCGAGAAAATAAGTGATCGCGGCTTCGCGTCCTTTGCGAAAAAACGAGCGTTCTTCCGATAAATAAAGGTTTTTGGCAAGCTGCTGCGTGATCGTTGAGGCACCGCGTTTGAACTACGGCATCGGCGGAATCCAATCGTTCGGATCGTAATCGCCCTCGGCTTTGGCTTCCTTTTCGCCTTCTTTCTGCGCTTCGTCCCAGGCGTTTTGGATCGCGTCCCAATCAAAACCGTGATGCTCGAAAAAATGCGAATCTTCCCCGGCTAAAACCGCTGTTTGCAGATTCGGCGAGATTTGTTCGATCGGCTGCCAAACCAGATATTTACGAGGTTCTTTGTT
>JBBQOA010000243.1:0-6809 GCA_038330465.1 Pyrinomonadales bacterium | reverse complement strand
TAATGAAATACAAAAATTATCCGTTATCCGTTATCCGTTATCCATTAAATCCATTATCCATTAAAGAAGTCCGATCTCTTGCAAATCGGTGATCGGTTCGTCGAATGAACAGCTGCCGAAGGAGACGACGCTTTTTTCGCGGACGAAACCGAGCTGCCATGTCGTTAAAAAATAATCGCCGTGCCAGGCGACGCCGTTGTCGGTAAATTCAAAACTTTCTTCAAATTCATCTTCGAGAATTTCTTCCAAAATAATCGGTTTAAATCCGGCGCGGGCAAATCCGGTCGCTAAAAACAGGTTCAGAAAACCGTTCATCGTTCCGCGCGGCGCGTTTGCTTCATAGGTCAGCGCTTTGAAACAGCGCAACGGATGATGCAGTCCGGCGGTCGCTTTGAAGGGCACATTTGCCGCCATACAGGTGCGTATAAAACGAATGATCGCACGCGTTGACGGAAATTCATCGGCACTCGTTCCGCCCGTCCGAATTTTGGCGCGCTGCCCGTGAATGGAGAGCGCCGTGACGAGATCGGCGAGCCGTTCGTCGGTCGGAATTTCAAAATAAGCCGTCAGAAAATTCGGCAGCACGCGCACCGTATTTTCGATCTTCGATTCGGTGTTGGCACGCACTTCGAGGACATCGCAAATCACGCGCGGCGCGTTTTTGGCGTTAAAATCCTCGATCTGCCGGACTGTTTCGTAAATATCTTCGCCCGCGAGGACGCTCAAACGCCAGACGTCGCTGCCGCCGCGCGAGATAAAATCGCGGGCACTCTCGAAAAATTCGTCGAGCCGCGATGCCGGCACGACAAAATGCCCGAGCATCCAGTTGTAATTACTGTTGCGGTAGGTTGCGTAATTGAGCACGGCTTCGGGCATCGAAATCTGCGAAGGCGGGAAAAGTCCGGCGTAATCAATGATGTCGGCAAGCAGTGTGCGAACCGATTCTTTTGGTTTATCAGTCATTTTCGTCAATTAAATTGAAACGATTCTGTATTTCTGGAAACTCCACGTCTTGATAAAGTTCCGATAATTCGAGTTCGCAGTCAAGCGAAGCAAGGTGAAATTTATCCGTAATCGAATTGAATTCGCGATTGAGCCAATTATTTTCGTCCTGTTTGATAAATTGCGTGACGTGCGGACGATCTTGAGCGATCAAAATATATTCAGTAAAGCTCGCGATTGATTTGTAATACGTAAATTTATAGCCGCGGTCGAATTCGGCGGTCGAATCGGACAAAATTTCAATAATGAGCGACGGATTGACGAGTAATTCCTGCTTTCCGAGCGTTTCAAATTCGGTTTTGCCACACAATGCCGATAAATCAGGGTAACGATAGGGCGGGTAAGCCGGAACTTTCAAACGCATATCCGAAAGAAAGACACGGCAAGATTTTCCTTGAAGTTTCGAGCGAAGAGCAAAATAACCGTTTCCTTGAATCCGGTCGTGGTTACTGCTTGCTCCGGCGAGCGTGAAAATATGTCCGTCCCAAAATTCAATTTTCTCTTCGCTTTCATGGTCGAGTTCGAGATATTCTTCGAGCGTATATTTTAATTTCTCTTGCGGCAACATACATTACATCTTAAAATTCTTTTTGAGTTTTTGCCAAACCTCGAAATGTTGAGCTTTACTTTCGATGTTGATTTTCACAATTTCTAAATTTACGAACGATATTCAAGAGCAGCAAAAACAAAAATAAGACAAACAAACAATAAGCCGCTGACTCAAGAAAAAAACCTGTCCAAAAATAAATATACGGCGGGTCGAATCCGTAAATGCGTTGCAGATATTTTCCCGCTAAATATAAAACCAGTCCGATAATTGCCGGAGACAAGATAAAAATATTGTTTCGGAAAAGGTTTTTCATTTCTTAAGTGCGAAAATTCTTTTTGAGTTTTTGCCAAACTTCAAAGTATTCGTGCTGCAGCTCAGAAGTTTCCATCGCAAACTCGGTCGGGCGAATGATGTAGCGCGATTCGAACATAAACGCCATCGTGCCGGATAATTTCTGCGGTTTGAGTTCGGCATTTGAAGCCTTTTCAAATGCGTCCAAATCAGGTCCGTGCGCCGACATACAATTATGAAGCGAGCCGCCGCCCGCGACGAAACCTTCTTCTTTGGCGTCGTATTGACCATAGCACAAACCCATATATTCCGACATATAGTTGCGGTGAAACCACGGCGGGCGAAACGTGTTTTCGGCAACGAGCCAGCGGTCGGGAAAGATCACGAAATCGCAGTTAGCGACGCCCGTTTCACCGCTTGGCGAAGTCAGCACGGTGAAAATCGACGGGTCGGGATGATCGAACGAAATGCTTCCGATCGTATTAAATTTTCGCAGATCATAGCGATACGGTGCGTAGTTGCCGTGCCACGCAACAACGTCCAAAGGCGAATGATCAATTTTGCAGCTCCATAGATTTCCGCCGAATTTGGCGACCAGTTCAAACTCGCCTTCGCGGTCTTCGAACCACGCTTCGGGCGTTTCAAAATCACGCGCATTCGCCAGACCGTTTGCGCCGATCGGTCCGAGATCGGGCAGCCGAAACTGTGCGCCGTAGTTTTCGCAAATGTAGCCGCGCACTTCCGCGTCGCCCGGATGAACGCTGAATTTAAGCCCGCGCGGAATGACCGCGATCGATCCGGCGCCGACCTGAATCGCGCCGAGTTCGGTCAAAATTCCAATTCGTCCCATTTCCGGCACGATCAGCATTTCGCCGTCAGCATTATAAAAGTAACGGTCGGTCATTGCCGTATTGGCGCGGTAAATATGAATCGCGATTCCAAATTGAGAAAACAGATCGCCGTTGCCCGCGACGGTCGTCAAACCGCCAATGAAATCTGTTTTTTCCTGAGGCACCGGCAATGGATTCCAACGCAGTTGATTCGGCGTGGTTTCGTGCGAGTCGAACTTTGAAACGAGCAAATTATTATCGAGCCGCGCAAACGGCTGATGCGTCACCGACGGGCGAATCCGATACGTCCAAGTCCGTTTGTTAAAAACTCTTGGCACGGTAAAAGCCGTTCCCGAAAACTGTTCGGCATAAAGCCCGAGCGGCGCACGTTGAGGCGAATTTTGCGCGAGCGGCAACGCTCCTTCGACGGCTTCGGTCGCAAATTCATTGCCGAAGCCTGTTTGATATTTGAATTGTTCTTCTTTGATCGTCGGTGTCATTTTGCCCAGATTCCTAATTTTTCATTTTTGGCTTTTGCTTCTGCTCTTTCGAGTTCGCACGAAGTTCGCAGCGGCACAATGTTCGTTAATTGAAATGCTTTAAACTTGGCGATTCCGTTTTCCAAAAGATATTCGCTGATTTCGTTAATTTCCGGATTGCCTTTTAATTGGATCAGCGCGTCGATTTTTTTGCCGTCGTCCTTTTTCGTATTTCCAATCAATGTAACTTCCTGATCGCGCACTTTATCGAGCAGAAATTTTTGAATTTCCGACTGATTGATCTGATCGTCAACTCCGACCAGCGAAGCAATGATGAGCTGCGCTTTTTTCAGCTTTCGGGCGGCTCCGTTGTCGGCTTTTTCGTATTCATCGTCCCACACATTATTGCTCCGCGTAACCTTCACGATCACTTTATTATCGCTCGTGATTTCAAGCACTTTGCCGTATCTGTAGCTATAAATCTGACTTTCGGCAGCCGAGTTTCCGCAGCCGTCGTCAAAAGTCAAATTGAATTGCCCCGCGCCGGTTTCTTTCGATTTTTGCGCGTCTTCAAGCCGTTTTTTAAATGAACCGGCTTTCGGCGGATTATCGGGTTCCGGTTTCGTTTCCTGCGCATTGACAAGCGTCAAACACGCCAGCAGGATAACGATAAAGCTAAATATTTTCATACGAATAAGGTGTTTTTACAGATTGCCGCGTCGTCGCTGTTCTTCCTCGATCGAAACAAAGAGGGCTTTGAAGTTGCCTTTGCCAAAGCCTTTGCAGCCTTTGCGTTGGAGAATCTCGTAGAAAACGGTCGGGCGGTCTTCGACGGGTTTCGTGAAAATTTGTAAAAGATAACCTTCGTCGTCGCGGTCAACGAGAATGCCGAGCCTCTTTAAATCTGCAATATCTTCATCAATCTCGCCGACGCGTTCGGGAATCTCGTCGTAATAAGTGTCGGGCACGCGCAGAAATTCGACGCCGTTCGCCTGTAATTTCGCGACCGTCTCGCGGACATCTTTGCACAAAAGCGCGACGTGCTGGGCGCCCGCCGAGCGGTAAAAGTCAATATATTCCTGAATCTGCGATTTGCCGCCTTTGCCCGTCGCCGGTTCGTTGATCGGGAATTTGATGTTGTGTCCGCCGTCCGACATAACGATCGACATCAAGGCGGAATATTCGGTCGAAATGTCCTTGTCGTCAAACGTTATGTAACGCTCGAAACCCATCACATCGCGGTAAAAATCGCACCAGAAATTCATCTTGCCCAATTCGACATTGCCGACGATATGATCGACCAGAACAATGCCGACTTCATCGCCGTCCAATTTCTGCTCGACAAATCCGGGCAGAAACGCGCCCGAATAATTATGTCCGTTATTGTTGTTATACGAGAGAAACGAATGAACGGTATCGCCGTAAGTATGAATCGCCGCCTTGCGCACCGAGCCGAATTCGTCCTGCCAATCGTGCGGTTCGATGTGCGGCGTTGCGCCGCGCCTTATCGCTTCGTTAAAAGCGTGGTCGGCATCTTCGACCAAAAAAGCGATATCGCGCACGCCGTCGCCGTGCTGTTTGATATGTTCCGCCGCCGGATGTTCGGGTGAAAGCGGCGTCGTCAAAATAAAATTGACACGGGTTTGCCGCATCACATAACTCGTCGTCTCGCGGTTGCCCGTCTCAAGCCCCGAATAAGCGTGCCGCGAAAACCCGAACGCCTTCCGGTAATAAAACTCCGCCTGCTTGGCGTTCCCAACGTAAAACTCGACGTGATGTATCTTTTTTAAACCTAATGGATTTTTTTCGTCTGTCATAATTGCCTCTTTATAAAATTTATTTTTCCTAAAAATTTCTCCAAAATAATTCTGTTGTCCAAATCCAATAAGAAAAGCCTGCCGTGAAAACAAACAGTAAACTGCCTGTTATCAAATAAAAATAGCTTGTTCGTAAATTTACTGGTAAATAGTCATCCTGAAATTCTTTTTGTAAATTTTCAGCGATTTCTTTTTCAACTCCTTTATGTTTTGCGTCTTTAATTTTTATTGTTGCAACGCCCGACCAAGCATTCACCGAAGATTCCAAATCAGTTTCCAAACTTGTCAGTCGCATTTTTGACAATCTTTCTTCAAACGGCAATCCAAGTTTTTTCAAAACATTTTGAAGAGAAGTGCGAAATGTATCGTCATTAACACCGATTATTTGATAGCCTTGCATTGTTTTCCAAAGATAAACCAATAAAACAGCGTAAAAAACAATTAGAAATAACGGTATTGCAAATAAGAACCAATCAAAATTATCTTCTTTGTATCTTGAAGTGCAAAACAGATCGCTGATTGGTATTGCTAATTGTGTTGCGAAGGCAATAAAAATAACAAAAAAATTATACTTTGCTGCAATTAAAAAAGGCTTTTTCGTCAGAAATACTTTCAATCCCAAAAAGAGAAAGTAAATTGATAATGCAACGAGAACCAGATTGAGTGTTAAGAAAATCATATAAAATTGTCCCCTAAAGTGAATATGTAAATTCCTGCGCCCCGACAAAAGACGCAAACAAAATCGTCAGGCAAATCCAAAGCAAAATTGAACGCTGCATGTGTCGCATAAATTTTTATTCAATCTCCTCGTCAACATCGCGCGGTTCGGTTAAAAGTTTGATGCCTTCGAGAATCTCGTCAACGCGCTCTTTTGATAAACCGCCGATTTTGTCAATCAGTTCCGATTTATCAACAGTCAAAATTTGCGAAATAACAACCACGCTTTGTTTCGGCAATTCCGCTTCGTTTTCATCGAGCAAAATGTTTCCCGGTGCTTTGGCGCGGCGCAGATTTGTCGTCAAGGCGCACACGACAACTGTTCCAATCGGACTGCGATTAAAACATTATTTTGAATGACAACGACCGGACGCGAATAAGCGGGCGAAGAACCTCTTGGTTCTCCGGCATCAAACCAGAAAATGTCGCCTTGATTTATTTCCATTCATCCAAGATTTGCGACTGTTTGATTTTCGCCAACCGCAAGAATTCCTTTTCTTCTTCATCGGTATCGTTTGCGTAGGCATCATTGAGCGCGTCCAACAATTTTTGATTTTCCGAACGCGGCGGAAAATCTTTTTGCAGATTTTGCAGAGCAAACCGCACCGCTGACGAAACTTTTTCTTTCGTTAAATGCGGATTCTGCGACAAAATATGTTCAAAACTCTCGCCTTCCGCGATTTTTTCCAAAATCAATTCAACCGTGATGCGCGTTCCCTTTATCACAGGCTTGCCAAACATTATTTTCGGGTTCGATTCAATTAAATTTTCCATAACATTAATTTTAACTCAAAAAACCGTCAGACAAATCAAAAGCGCGCATTGAATGCTGAATGCGGTGCATAAATCTCACAATATTTTTTGCCTTGATGAATTGCCGTCTGCTTATGGTCTTTGAAAAATAAATACCGGATTAAACGGCGGAGCCGTAACCGTGATCGTAGCCAGACGTGAAACGTCTGGTTTTGTTCAAATTTTGATCGCGCATTGAAGATGCGCTCAGCTCAAGTCAGTCGGTGCGCATCTTCAATGCGCGATCAATCCAACATCTTGACCAGACGTTTCACGTCTGGCTACTTTCTTGAGAGCGTCTGCCAACGCTTAATGAATTATTACGGCATTT
>JBBQOA010000242.1:0-6819 GCA_038330465.1 Pyrinomonadales bacterium | reverse complement strand
TTTCTTTTTTCGATTTTGACCACTTTATTAAGGGGAGCGACCTTGCCCATTATTTCTTCGTTTTCTTCTCTCGTCTTGATCGGCGAGATGCCGCCCATGATGACCGGTGATTCTTCGGGTGTCGCTTTCGGCGTCGCTTTCGGCGACGGCGTGGCGACGGCAATGTCGCCCATTAAAGTTGACTGGCGGGATTTATTCAAAGCTCCGACCAAACCGAGCGCGCCGAAAAAACTGAAAATCAACGAGGCGAGCGCGGTTACATAAATTTTTGTGCGCGCTTTGACCTTTGCCCAACCGACCGGACAATCCTCGGTAATCACACTGCCGTCGACGCGTTTGTAAAATCTGACACAGAGCCGACCTTCGGCGTTCATGATCAGATTTTCGGCTTCCGCCCGATTCATTCCCGAAAGATTGAAAACATTCAATTTGCATTCGCCGCAATAGCGTTTGCGGTCGTCACCGATCATCGCGTTCCAATCCTGCGAACACGGACTCGCAATGCGTATATTATTCAGCGGATTATCGAATTTAGCCATATAAAAAACTCCGTTCTAAAATTTCAAGGCTGACTGCCCGATGTGTTTTAGAACGGAGCCAAAAATCTTTCTTGCAAATCTTTTGAAAAAAAATTTAAAACTTTCTGAAATGATGTAAATCTTTGCGTTTTTGCAGGGAAATTCCAGGTTGCTTTATCAAATAAATTTCAGGTGACAAAGAAATCTTTTTCCCGCAAGGACGCAAAGAAAAATGATTCTATTCAATCTCAAATCTTGCCAGCACGGCGTAGCGGAGTTTGATCTTGGAAAAGGTCAGAGTCGTCGAATCCTGCGAATCTTCCGTAGTAATATTTGACCTGCTATTGCTCATGGCATTGCTGTTTAAAACACCGTAGCTAATTGGTCTCGGCAAATTTTCGTCCGGAATTTCCTGGATAAAAACAGCTTTGCCGAGGCGTTCGCCGATCGCGCCGAGCATGTATTCGGCTTTCGCGCGGGCGGCTTTGATCGCTTCCATTTTGGTTTCCTTGCGGAAAGCCGTCAGTTCGCTGTGCGTCGATTCGATCAGATCGAGATTAGCGATATTCAGACGGTCGGCGATTTCCTGTAATTTTTCGATCTTTGCCAAATCGCGCAGTTTGAGCCGGAAATCTTTGCTGCCGAGCGTGTCCCGCGTTTTTTTGCGCGAAATATAGACGGAATTCAGATCAAAGATCGTCAAATCTTTCTGGACGTCAACGCCGAGTTTGACAAGTTCGGCTTTCAAATTTTCCTCTTGCGATTCGATGGTCAGTTTGTCTTTTTTTTCGATTCGTTCGACCAATGTGATCTTGAACGTGAATTCATTCGGCGTCACAAAAGTTTCCGCCGAACCCGTCACTTCGATAATTCTTTTTTCAGTGTTTGTTTGGGCAATCGCATTTGCCGTCATAAAACACAGGGCGACAATCAGCAAAAAAATGGCGCTTGCCTTTCTCATATTTGTTATTTTCCTTGTTTGAATTGGTTTTTAGTTTTGAACTCTTCGATATTTATGCGTGATCGGTCGGCGGCGACCGACGCCGATCGCATTTTTGGAAATGATCAGCGTCGGCGGCAATTGGCGGCGTTTGAATTCGTTTGACGGATGTTCGACTTTGTTAAGTATTTCGTAAACAAGTCGCGCATCGTTTCCTTTTTCGATGATTTCCGCCGGCGAACATTTGTTCTCAAAGTAAAGCCGCAGGATCGGGTCCATCAGTTCGTAAGGCGGCAGGGAATCTGCGTCGAATTGATTCGGCGCAAGTTCAGCGGACGGCTTTTTGTCGATGATCGCGACGGGAATGATCTCGCGTCCCGCCGATTCGTTGATTTGCCGCGCGATCTGCCAGACCTCGGTTTTTAAGCAATCGCCTAAGACCGCGAGACCGCCGTTTGTGTCGCCGTAAAGCGTGCAGTAGCCGACGGCGAGCTCGGATTTGTTGCCCGTCGAAAGCAAAAGGCGACCTTCGGCGTTGGAGATCGCCATCAGGATCACGCCGCGCAGACGCGACTGCATATTTTCCGCCGCGAGATTTTCGCCACCTTTGTTCGGTTTGCTGAAATGCAGCTGATTTAGTAAAACCTCGAACGCGCTCGAAATCGGTTCGATCCGCGATTCACAGCCGAGATTTCTGACTAATTCCTCCGAATCTTTGACGCTGCCTTCCGAAGAAAAAGGCGACGGCATCATCACACACAAAAGATTCTCGGCGCCGACCGCTTCCGCCGCGAGCGCCGCGACGAGCGCCGAATCGATCCCGCCCGAAAGACCGAGAAGGCATTTTGTAAAGCGATTCTTCGCGGCGTAATCGCGAATTCCCAAAACCAGCGCCCGCCGGATCGATTCGATCTCATCGCCCGTGATACCGCGCGCATCGGGCAGAGCATCGTCTATTTCGACCGTTTCGACAAATTCTTCAAACGCTTTTGCCTGCAAAATGATATCGCCTTCGGAATCGGCGACGAGGCTTGCGCCGTCGAATATGATGCCGTCGTTGCCGCCGACGAGATTAACGAAAACGACCGGAACTTTCGCTAGGCGCGCGCGGTGCGAAACCATCTCGCAGCGCAGTTTGATCTTGCCTTTGTTATATGGCGAAGCGTTGATCGCGACGATGATTTCCGCGCCGTTTTGGACGACAATATCGGTCGGGTCGTTGTCGTAAAGTCTTTCCTTCCAGAAGGTTTTGTCGTTCCAGAAATCTTCGCAGACGACTACACCGAGTTTATGAGTTTTACCGTCGCGGGTCGTGATCTCGACGATTCCGTTCGGGCATTCGTTCGGTTCGAAATAACGCGGATCGTCGAAAACGTCGTATTCGGGAAGAAGACTTTTATCAACAAAACGAACGAGTTCACCGTTTGAAATAACCGCCGCCGTATTATAAATTCTGCGCCCGTCGGTGTCCGTATTCGGTCGAATCGTGCCGACAACCACCGTGATTCCGATGGTCGCGGGAATGATTTTTTCAAGCGGATCGAGCGCATGTTCGATAATATCGCGGTCCTGAAACCAATCCTGCGAAGTATAGCCGTGCGTCGAGACTTCGGGAAAAACGATCAAATCCGAGCCGTCCGCTTTGGCTTTTTCGATTGCCTGCAAAATTTTCGCGACGTTTCCGTCAAAATCGCCGTTCGTTGTGTTGATTTGTCCGATGGTAACTTTCATTTCAATTAAAGTTTATGAAAGAAAAATCTTACGAGCAAGCGGAATAAATTTATTGCTTGAAAGCATTTTGCATAAAATTACTCTAAAATTATTTAAGGTGAAAATTATGAAACTGAAAATCTTTTTATTGTTGGTTTCGCTGACAATTTTTAGCTTTGCGATTCAGGCGCAGAATGCGAAAAGCAAAACCGAACCGATTGCGGTCGGCGCAGTTGCGCCGGATTTTACTTTGAACGATCAGAACGGTAAGTCGGTAACGCTTTCAAAGCTGCAAAAGCCGGTTGTTTTGGTGTTTTTCAGAGGTTATTGGTGACCGTTCTGCGCTCGGCAGTTAGCCGAATTACGCAGTTTGCTCAAAAAAGATGAAACGGTCGCGCTCTTTGCGATCAGCGTTGACGATGCCGAAAAAAGCAAAGGCTTGCTGATGAAAATCGCCAAGGACGGCAAAGGCGAAGTGACGTTTCCGATTCTTTCGGACGCCGAACATCAGACGATCGACGCTTACGGGCTTTTCGATCTGGCGTATGTCGGGCAGGGCATCGAAGGCATTCCGCATCCGGCGGTTTATATTTTAGATAAAAATCGAAAGATCGTCTGGGCAAAGGTTGAACTCGATTATCGAGTCCGACCGACCAACACCGACATTCGCGCCGAACTCGATAAAATAAAGTAATTTCTCTCTCCTTAACGACTTGGCGCCGTTGCAGGAAATCTATTTTCCCGCAAAAGCGCCACGCTGCAAAGTAAAGAAATCAAGATTTAAACGCGGTGTTTATCTGACCGCTTTTTGACCATTGTCAGACGATTGCCGCGTTTGTTGTATTTGACTTCGTCCATAATGTTGTAGATAAAAAGGACGCCGCGTCCCGAGGTTTTGAAGAGGTTTTGCGGGTCGAGCGGATCGGGAATTTCGGCAACGTCAAAACCGTCGCCTTCGTCTTCGATCGTAAAACGCGCTTCTTCGGGCGAAACGTCTGCCGTGATGCGGACAAGCTTGCCCGAATCGAATTTGTTGCCGTGTTTGACGGCGTTAACAAAGGCTTCGTCAAGTGCGACAAAGAGATTTGAGGTTTCGGGATTGACGACGCCGACCTTTTCGACGCGCTTCATCAGATAATTCAAAATATTGTGCATCAATGAGATAACGCTCGGTACTTCAAATTGGATCTTTTCGTGAAGGTCTTGCAAGTATTCTTTCTTGTCAACGCATTTGGCTTTGCAATCGAGGGTTGTTTTAATAAAAAATTTCAATTCCTCTTCATTGAAATCTTCCCGGTCATAATGTGAAACGCAAATTTTGAAGGCTTTTATCAAACTGCGGGAGTTTTCTATTTTGTCAGGCAGGCATTCGGCAGTATGTTCACCTTTTTGGAATACGAGTTGTTCGCCGTCGAGATCGGAAATCACCACATCAAAATCTTCGCCGTCAATTATTTCAACAGCGTCAATACGGTTATCGGTGGTTTTGACGGAGTGTCCGAGTTTGGTAAATTCTTTGGTTAAAAGGCTTGCCAAATCATCGTGGTCATCAATAATCAAGATTTTTTTCATTTTATTTCCCGATTTTTACAGCCTTCAGCCAAGTTTTACGCTAAAATAAAGTTGTTTGTTGCATATCATAAACCAAACCGCCAAACTTTTGCTATCTGATGGAAGAAAAAATTCAGCAAGTTTTCAGGCAAGCGGACTTGTCGGCTTATTCATTTAAGCAGAGAATGACGATTCGGTTCGCCGCCGGAGCATTTTATCTGCTGATCAAACTTATCGGCAAAACGGTTAAATTTGAAACCATCGGCGCTGAAAATCTTTCAGCGGTCGAAAAAAACTCTCAGATTCCGATCTATACGGTTTGGCACGACCGCATTTTTCTCGGCACATATTATCTTCGCAATCGAAAAATCGTCGTGATCACTTCGCAGAGTTTTGACGGCGAATATATCGCGCGTTTTCTGACGCGCTTCGGTTTCGGGACAGTCCGCGGCAGTTCGACACGCGGCGGCGTCGGCGCGCTCGTCGAGATGATCCGCTTGATGAAAAAAGGTTTGGCGACGGCTTTTACGATCGACGGTCCGAAAGGTCCGCGCTACGTTGCCAAATCCGGCGCGTGTCTGCTTGCCAAAAAAACGGGCAATCCGATTCTACCGTTTTTGGTCGAAGCGGAAAAATATTGGACAATCGGCAGCTGGGACAAATTACAGATCCCGAGACCTTTCAGCCGTGTCCGTTTTTTTTACGCCGAACCGATCTATGTTGCCATCGATGCAAGTGACGAGCAGATCGAAAAAAAGCTCCAAGAACTGCAAACCAAACTTGACGAATTGGTCGAATTTGGGAAACAATGGCGGAAAAGCATTAGATAAACCCCTGCGAATTTCCCCCGATAATTCTGCCCCGAATTAGGACATTTCGAAACAAATTTTAAATGTTCATAAATCTCTATCAGCCTGATCAAGGCTTTAATATAGTTATTATTTTAAGGAGTATAAAAAATATGTTTGATTCGATTCTTAAAGAAGCACAAGGAAAATTTAATTTGGGCGACAAAGCCGGAGAGGTAATGGCTTCTTTGCTGGGGCTGCTCGCAAATCCGGCGAACGGCGGTTTCGGCGGATTTATGGAACGTTTCAAAGACGCCGGTTTGGGCGATTTGGCTGATTCGTGGGTGACGACGGGCGATAATACGCCGATTTCCAATGAACAACTTGAATCCGCGCTCGGCGAAGACACGATCGATGCGGTTGCCGCGCAATCGGGCGTTGATAAAGAGAATGCCGCCTCGGCGCTCGGTTTTATGACGCCGCACGTTGTTGACGCGCTGACGCCCGACGGCGAAATTCCCGATGAAGCCGGATTGGTTTCAAAAATCGGCGGGTTTTTGAAGAATAACGGCGGCGCGATCGGCGCGGCGATTCTGGGCGGATTAGGAACAGCCGGAGCTTTTGCCGGCGGCGCGGCGGGCGCGAGCCTTGATGCGGGCAAAAAGGTCGCCGATGCGATCGGCGATTCGGCGGGTGCGACCTCCGGCAAAGTGACCAGCGTATCGAGCGGTGACGTTGATTCTTTGGACGGCGACAACGACAGCGGTTCGCTCCTGACATGGCTGATCCCGATGCTCTTGCTCGGACTGCTGATAGTGGTCGGATACTGGTTTTTGACGGGTAAATCGACTTCGGTATCGACCATTTCAAGCGTCAAAACGACCTCGAACAAAGCCATTACAAATACTAATTCAATACCCGCGAAAACCGTTGATTCGAGTTTCAAGATCGAAGCTAAAGACGGTAAATATATCGTTTCGGGCATCGTTCCCGATCAAAAAACTTTGGATGAGATCAAAGCCAAACTTGATGCCCAATTTGGCGCGGGCAATGTCGATTACGCCGGTCTCAAGGTTGATGCCAATGCGAAACCTTTTGCCGCCGGATGGTGGGACAATTTCGGCAAAATGTTGCCGGGGTTGAAGGATTGGAAAAACGGAACGCTCGGGTTTGCCGGAAATGCTGTCACGACGGCTGTCGGACTGCCCGCCGCCGCTCTCGAACAGCTTAAGTCGCTGTTCTCGGGTTGGGCGCTTCCTGCTTCAATCAGCGGCGGGGCGGCGGATGCTGACAGAAAATTGACCGAAGTATC
>JBBQOA010000241.1:0-6827 GCA_038330465.1 Pyrinomonadales bacterium | reverse complement strand
AATTTCGCATTCCGAAACGAAGCGTCGAGAAAAAGATCCTGTTCGGTCAAAATCTGATCGTCGAAAATGCGGGCGATGTCGTGCGGGTCGGCGATCAACTCGAAGTTTTGGAGAGCAAGCGCGCGCCGAAGCTTTGCTAAGCGGTTTGCCAGCAAAATGCCAAACATTCGGAAATTTAAAACACAGAGTTCCTAACTTTCCAAACGATAATTCGGAGATTCTTTCGTAATGATGACGTCGTGAACGTGTGATTCACGCAAACCCGCCGAAGTGATCCGGACAAATCTTGCATTCTCGTGCAATTCTTCGATATTTTTACATCCCGTATAGCCCATTCCCGAACGCAGACCACCGACGAGCTGCGTGACCATATCCGCCAGCGTTCCTTTATAAGCGACGCGACCTTCGATGCCTTCGGGAACATATTTCGAATCGGAAACCGTTCCTTCCTGCGCATATCGATCGCTTGAGCCTTGTTTCATCGCGCCGATCGAACCCATTCCGCGATAGGTTTTAAAGTTTCTGCCCTGAAACAGAATCACTTCGCCCGGTGCTTCTTCGGTTCCGGCAAAGAGCGAACCGATCATCACGGTATCGGCGCCCGCGACGATCGCCTTGACGACATCGCCCGAAAACTTCACGCCGCCGTCGGCAATAATCGGCACGCCCGTCCCTTTCGCGGCATTGACGCATTCGATGATCGCGGTGATCTGCGGAACACCCGCGCCGGTCACGACGCGCGTTGTGCAAATGCTTCCCGGACCGATTCCGACCTTGACGGCATCGACGCCGGCATCGATCAGCGCTTTCGTCGCTTCGCCCGTCGCGACGTTGCCGGCGATGATCTCGATCTCAGGGAATTTTGCTTTGACCTTTTTGACGGCTTCGATGACGCGGCTTGAATGTCCGTGCGCGGTGTCGATGACGATCGCATCCGCGCGGGCATCGATCAAGGCTTTGGCGCGTTCGAGAAAATCACCGGTCGCGCCGATCGCCGCCGCGCAGCGCAAACGTCCCATGCCGTCTTTCGCGGCGAACGGATAGCGGATCGCTTTTTGAATATCTTTGACCGTGATCAAGCCTTTCAAACGTCCGTCGTCGTCCACGACCAGAAGTTTTTCGATGCGGTGTTTCTGAAGTTTGACTTTGGCTTCGTTGAGCGTCGTCCCGACCGGAACTGTGACGAGCGGCTGCGGCGTCATCACTTCCGAGACGGAAATGTTGAAGCGCGTTTCAAAACGCAGATCGCGATTGGTGATGATCCCGACAAGCAAACCGTGATCGTCGACGACGGGCACGCCCGAAATTCGGTAGCGTTCCATAATTTCGAGCGCTTCGGAGACGACCGCGGTATCGTTGATCGTGACCGGATCAACGATCATTCCCGATTCGCTGCGTTTTACTTTATCAACTTCTTCCGCCTGTTCGGCAATCGAAAAGTTTTTGTGAATGACGCCGATGCCGCCCTGCTGGGCGAGCGCGATCGCCAATAATGCTTCCGTAACGGTGTCCATCGCCGAGGAACAAAGCGGAATATTCAAACTGATATTTCGTGAAAAGCGCGTGGCGACATTTGTTTCGCTCGGCAGAATGTCGGAATACGCGGGAACTAATAAAACGTCGTCAAATGTTAAGCCTTCTTTGATTTCTTCAATGTTCATATATATAAAATTTCAAGATTTGGGTTTCAAGTTTGAAGCATTTTAGTCCGAAAACGGCAGCTTGAAACTTGAAACTTGGTGCAAAAAAGCCCGCACTTAGTTTGCGGGCGTTGTTTCGCTCAAATAATTATAAAATCCTGTCTTTCAGCTTATCAAAAAGCCTCATAAAACTTTTAGCGCGGCGCATTTTTATTCGCCGTGTTGGTCTTCGCCGGCGTCGCGGCAGCATCAGCGGACGGAATTTCTCCGCTTTGCAGAATTTGAACAATATTCTCTTTATTGATTTCAAAACTGTTATTGGTTCCTTTTGCGGGCGGTTCCGGCGCGGTCACTTGTTTCCCGTTTAATGTGAACTGAACTTTGTCGGACGTAAATCCGCGATAATAAGAAATTTTCACGCTTTGTTGTCCCGTATAGGTTTTCGGCGCATCGGACGAAACATCCTCGGAAAGCTTTTTACCGTCAACGACCGATGTCACGTTGATTTTTGCGACTAACGGCTTGATCTCAAGTTTTATTTCGTTGGTTGCCGGAAGCGGCGGCGTAACATTTGTATTTGCCGTGTTCGAATTGGACAATGCCGCATTACTCGCCGTATTTGTATTGGAAACCGTGGTTTGATTATTCTGTATATAATTGACCAGAGTAAGTAATCCCCAAGTCATTAAACCTAATATAATAACTGCAATAACAATGGTCGGAATCATTGAAGATGATGAACGGTCGTCGGTCAATACTTCGGGTCGATATGTTTTCGGTTCATCGCTGACATCGCCTTGCTGACTGGCAATCAGAAGCGCATAATCCTGCAAAGCCTCTTGTTCGTCAATGCCGACATATTTAGCGTAAGATTTTACAAAACCTTTATTAAAAATTCCGCCGGGCAAAGTGCGAAAATCATCGTTTTCGATGGAACTGAGATAATGCGGAGAGATCCGGGTTTGTTCGGCGACTTCGCTGATTGAAATTCCGCGTTCCTCGCGTGCTTGCCGTAATTTTTCTCCTAGAGTTAATGACATTTTTTCTTTATATTTGGCTTTCTTCGACGGTTAAATCCCGTAATGGTCGTAAAGATGAAATATAGCCTTGTTAAACAGTGAATGTCAATCATATCAAACTTTTTTGTCGGAGTTTCGGCTTGATATTAAAAGGTGTGCGTGATAGGTTTAGGTTTTACTCAAATCTTGTATTAAACTTAACGAATTAATTGTCAGAGAGAGGAATAACTAATGAGTTTGGAAGCACTCGGAATGGTTGAAACTAAAGGTTTTATCGGCGCGGTTGAAGCGGCTGACGCAATGGTCAAAGCCGCCAATGTGCAGCTTATCGGTAAAGAATATATCGGCGCGGGCTATGTCACGATCTTTGTCCGCGGCGATGTCGGCGCGGTCAAAGCGGCAACGGATGCCGGCGCGGCGGCGGCGCGGCGAGTCGGTGAATTGATCTCGGTTCACGTCATTCCGCGTCCGCACGGCGAGGTCGAAAGAGTTCTCCCGAAAGGCGGCGCGGTCGGTTTCAGTCCGGACGAAAAAGCCCTTCAAGGCGGCAGCGGTCGGCAGCTCGGTTCAGGCAGCGCGGGAAGTGAAATTTCGGCAAACGACAAAAACAAAACGAGAAACAAGTAGTTAGATTGGCGATTTTAGATTTTGGGTCAAAGATTATTTGATAAATATCAGACAAATCCAAAATCCGAAATCTGAAATCCGAAATCAAAAGATGTCCGAACATAAAGATCTAGTTTCACAGCAGGAAGCCCGCGATGCGGTGGAAACCGCGCATTTGGCTTGGACAGCGGTTGCGGGGTTTGACCAGTCGAAAATTGACCGAATCTGCGAAGCGATGGCAAAAGCCGCGCTCGCGGAAGCGGCGCGTCTCGGCGCGATGGCGCACGATGAAACAGGTTTCGGCATAGCGGACGACAAACGCGAAAAAAATCGTTTTGCGGCGGAAGATGTTTGGAATTACTTTAAAAACCTAAAAACCGTCGGCGTCGTTCGCGATCACGGAAGCGTGGTTGAAATTGCTTCGCCGCGCGGCGTTGTCGCGGCGATCATTCCTTCGACGAATCCGACTTCGACGGCGATCTTCAAGATCATCATTTCGATAAAATCGCGCAATACGATCGTTCTTTCGCCGCATCCGTCCGCCGCCCGCTCGATCGCGGAAACGGCGCGGGTGATGAAGGAAGCTGGCGTCAAAGAAGGTTTGCCGCCCGATGCGATCCAATGTTTGACGACCTCGGCGCTCGAAGGCACGGAAACCTTGATGAAACACAAGCGGACGGCAGTTATTTTAGCGACCGGCGGGATCGGGCTGGTTCGCGCGGCGTATTCGTCGGGCAAACCGGCATTCGGGGTCGGTCCGGGAAATGTTCCGTGTTTTATTGAAAGAACGGCGAATGTCGAAAAAGCCGTCAGCGATATTTTGACGGGAACTTGTTTTGACAACGGAACTATCTGCGCTTCCGAGCAATCGGTCGTCTGCGACGCGCCGATCGTGAGCCTTGTGCGTGAACAATTCAAACGGCAGGGCGGTCATTTTTTGAATGACACGGAAGCGGAAAAAGTCGGCAAAATTTTATTGACCGACCAGCGAACCTTAAATCCGAAGATCGTCGGCAAATCCGCCCAATTTATTGCTAATTTGGCAGGAATTTCGATTCCGGCGGGAACTCGTTGTTTACTCGCCGATTGCAGCGGAGTCGGGCGCGATTTTCCGTGGTCGATCGAAAAACTATCGCCGACGCTCGCGTTTTTTGTCGCCGACGGCATCGAAGCGGGCGCCGATCGCTGTGAAGAAATTTTGCAGTTCGGCGGAATGGGACATACCGCCGGAATGCACACCGGATCGCGCGAGGCGGCGATACGCTACGGTCAGCAAATGCCTGCGTCGCGGGTTATTATCAATTCACCGACAACGCACGGCGCGATCGGTTTTTCGACCGATCTGTCGCCGTCGATGACTTTGGGATGCGGTTCGTGGGGCGGAAATGTCACGTCAGACAATGTTTCCCCGATTCATCTGATGGATATTAAGCGGGTTGCCTTTGAAACAAAACCGGTCGCGGGAAAAGTTCCGGGTTCCAAGCTCCAAGTTTCGAGTCCTTCGGAATCTAAAATTTCAAATTTGAAATTACAGAACGATAAACAAAAACCGATGCGCACCGAAATTGCCGCGATTGTCGATAAATTTTTGTCCGCTAAATTAGCGGAAACACCGAAAGTGGCGGAAAGCGGATCGAATATAGAACAGGGTCCAAAAACTGAAAGTCCGGTCAAGACGATTATTCACGAACTGAAACCGACTTCGGCAACGAATGGCGGAAAACCGACGGCAGTTGATTTTGTCAGTGAATCGGATGTTCGAAATGCGGTCGAAAAAGGCGAAAAAATTTATGTCACGGCGAAAACGATCATCACGCCGGCGGCACGGGATCTCGGCACCGAAAAAGATATTTTCGCGGCTGTTAAATAATTGTCAAAACGAACCCGACAGCCTCCAGAAACTCGTTTGACGGCAGAAAAAAACTGAAAAATGGCTGAAACATTGGTGGAAAAGAAAACTTGTGAGGCTTGCGGCGCGGATGTTCGTCACGGGTCGCTTTTTTGTTACAACTGCGGCGGCGCGATTGCTTTAGATTTGCCTGAAACAAAGAAAGAAAATGTCAGCGATGCGTGGATGCGCGAAGATATTGTTGAACGGGGCAGTTTGAAGACGACGCGGCTTGACGGCGAAAAGAAACAAGATGCCATTCCCAAACCGATCGAAAAACCGACGGTCAGCGAACTGCTCGAAGAAATTGCCGCTAAACCGATCGAAAAACCGACGATCGAAAAACCGACTATCAATGAAGAAGCAAAGCTCAAATCTGCCGCCAATATGCGGCGCAAAACCAAGACTTTTCAGAGGAAATCCATCAAGGTCGTTTGGGAAGAACCCGAAAATGCGCCGAATAAATGGTTTCCGCTCGTCGCCGTTTTTTTGATTCTGTTGGTGGTCGGAATCTTTTATCTGGCAATGTATCTGAAGTAGTGAATGAGCCGCGTTTTTGCAAAAAAACAACGGAGAACTTTTTATGGAAATCGCCATTCTCGTCTTCTTTTTAGCAATTTTCGGCGGAGTTTTATTTTTGCTTGCATTGATCTGGTTTGTTTTTCGACGAATCAGAAACCGGCGCCCGCAAACCCGGGAATTTTCAAGCCGCAGTTCAGTTTACGGCAATAATTATGTGGCGTCGGTCGCTGCCGATAACTTTCCGGATTCGGACAACAAGGCGGTTGTTTTTACGGAAAATTCGACCTTTGAACATCAAAGCGGCGAAAGTTCAGTTTCGCAAGGCACGGCGCACGACCGTCCGCCCGAGAGCGAAAGTCATCATTCGCACACGAGTCACAGCGAATACGCTGCCGGTCCCGCCGAGACGAGTTACAGCGACAGCTCGGCGAATTATGATTCGGGTTCTTCAAGCTTTGATTCAGGTTCAAGTTATGATTCAGGCTCAAGTTATGATTCGGGTTCGAGCGATAGCGGCAGTTCGGGTTCGTCAAGCGATTAAAAAAATCGTAGAATTAACAAAGTTTGCAAAATCAGTTGAGGTAAAAAAGTGGAAGCACTCGGAATGGTTGAATGTTTTGGTTTGGTAGCGATGATCGAAGCGGCGGACGCGATGGTCAAAACTGCGAATGTCAAACTTGTCGGTTACGAAAAAATTGACGCGGGACTCGTCACGGCGATCGTCCGCGGGGAAGTTGGCGCGGTCAAAGCGGCGGTTGACGCCGGTGCGGCAGCAGCGCGAAGAATCGGAACGGTGACGGCGGTTCACGTCATTCCGCGTCCGCACGATGAAGTTGTTGACGGTATTCCCGTCATCGAAACCGGCGAAACGACGCGCAAGAAAATTTCGGGCTCAGTGCCGGAAGCTTAGTTGGCGGTTGAAATTAAACGATAAAAAAACGTCTCCGAACTTTTTTATTTTCGGAGACGTTTTTTGTTTTTACAGAGAATCGAAGAATCCCAACCGCCGCTTTTCTACTGAGCTTTGACTTTTGTCTGGTTTTGCAAGGTCGGCGATTGATTTTTGTTTTCGGTTTGAATTCCGGTGCGGGTGATGGCGATCCGTTTTTCTTTGTTCGGACCGTCGGAGACCGACACCTTGATCGGTCGGTA
>JBBQOA010000240.1:0-6837 GCA_038330465.1 Pyrinomonadales bacterium | reverse complement strand
GCCCGCCAAACTGCTTGCCGAAGGCGAAAAATGGCGGGAAAAAGCCGAATTATGGAGAAATGAAGCGGTCAGCACGGCACAGCGCGGTGATACGGCGTATTTCGATTCGCGGGACGTTATTCAAAAATCGGCGACGGCAAATTTACCCGTTTTCGGAAAGTATTTTTCCCCGCGTCTGCTGATGCGCTTAATATCCGTTATTACTTTTGCAATGATTGTAATCGTTACAGTCATTTTCTATGTCATTAAAATTAGCGGTAAATGAAAAATCAACAAATCAAACAAGAAAATCCCAATAATAATCGGACGACGGAAATGCCGCACGCCGAGAAAATTTATGCGTTTAACGATCTGCCGACAGACGTGCGGGAAAGATTGCTTCAGATGCAAAACACCGACGGCGATTTTCTGCGGACGGGCGAAAAACGAGTCGCCCTTGTCAATATCATCGGTTTGTTTTTTGCGCTAACATTTTTTGATGGATTTATTAAGAGCATTGATTCTTTCAAGGGCAATGTTGTTCAGTTAATTCTTTTCGGCTTTTGTTCGGTTGTGTTCATTTATTGGATCGCTTATTTCGGGCGGGCGGTTTATCGAACATTTGCGTTGCCGATTAAACATTACGTTTATCTGACGCGGACGCAGATCATCGAAACCAAAGACGGCGCGGTTCGCTTTCTCGATTTGAAAGATGTCGTCAAAATTACGCTGGAAAAATTCGCCAACAAAACAATGTCCGGCGGCTGGGATTATATTTTGATTTTTGAATTTGCCGATGGTTTTCAGATCGGCTGCGCTTTTCCGCGCTGGTGGAAAGAGCATTACGCCGAAGCCGAAGAATGGCTGGCAAAATCGAACATTTGGCGCGACGATGCCGCTGAAGCATTCCGCCGCCGCAATGCGGCATTTTTCACCGCGCACGACTTTATTTCAAAAGCGGTGACGGCAAATTTACCCGTCTTGAAAGTAAATTCGCGTTTTTTATTCGTTTCGCCGCGCCTCATGACCAAAATTACTTTGGCGATGTTCGTGATCGGTATTGTCGGCATCGTCCTTAAATTGACTGGTTTCGTAAAATGACAAATCAGCAAATCGAACAAGAAAATTTCGGTAAAGATTTAAGGACGAAAATTTCGCCGTCAAAAAGAGTTTATGCGTGGTAAATTCTTACTCTTATTTCCAATCAAGACCGAGGATTAACTTAGCGGAATCTGCTGCGGTGCTTTGACCCAGATGTCTTCGGCGAACCAGAGTCCGGTCAGAATCGAAATTCCCGCCAATGGAAATCCGAGGGAAGTTCCGGCAAAGACCAAAAAAAGCGGCAGAATGTTGCCGACAAGGATCATTCCGAGCCAGAATTTGCGGCTGAATTCGCCGCGCAGAATCATTTTGACGGTTTGGTGCGCGTCTTCGGTCGTGTGCGTCGTCGTCAGTTCGATCGCGAGCGTGATGAGATGAAAGATCAGGATCGCGAACGTCAAACGATTCAAGACCAGTTCAAAACCCAGATTCAATTTTAAATAGGGAAAGACAATCAAAAACACGGCAAAACCCGCCATCAGCGAATGGATCATCATATGCAGACCGAGCATCGGCGATTGCCAGAAATCGCGCCCTTTCGCCTGCGCAAAAAGAAACGCCGTGTAAATTGCCGAAAGCAGCGCGAAAACGATTCCAAAAGGCTCGATATATTTCAGAAGATTTTCATAACCCGCAAACGAAGCCGCGAGCCAGAGCGTTAAAATTCCGCCGTAAGCCGTGATGATATAGGCGCCGCGCGAAAGCCACGATTTCCATTGCGGACGCAGCAGAACATTCAGAAAACGGTCGGGACGCCCGAGATCCATAATCAGCAAAACGCCCGTCACGGCGAGAAAAATAAACGCGATGATGGCGCCGAATTGTTTGACCGTTTCAGGGATTTCCATAAAATAACCGCCGATCACGGGAATCAAAAACGCCCCGGCGGCGATCGCTTTGGTTAAAATATACGCCGAAACTTCCCACCCCCAGAGCACGCCTTTCGAGGGCGCATCATAAACGCGGCGCGCCTTTTTGCGCGGTTCGATCTGCACGAAAGATTGTTTTTTGACCTCTTCTTTGAGCGGCGAATTATTGATGCGCTCTTCGGCAAATTTGGCAAAATGTCCGACGCCCGAGCTTTGGCTCGACCACATATAATCGGTTTCCGCGTTGGCGGCGGTCGGATTCAAAGAAACTTTGTCGCCGTCGATATAAAAAAGTTTCGGATCGGTGCCTTTTTCGGGTTTGCGGACGGAAACGGCTTCACGCGCGAGCAGTTTGGAAATTTCGGTTTCGGGATTGTCCATATCACCCGAAATGATCGCGTGTTCGGGACAGACGACGACGCACGCCGGTTCTAAACCGATATCGACGCGGTGCGTGCAGTAATTGCATTTTGAAGCCGTGTGATTTTCGGGCTCCATAAAGATCGCGTCATACGGACACGCCTGCGTGCACGCCTTACAGCCGATGCAGCGCCGGTTGTCAAAATCGACGATCCCGTCCGCGCGAGTGTAAAGCGCGGTCACCGGACAAATTTCGACGCACGGCGCATCGGCGCAATGATTGCAGCGCATCACGCTGAATAGGCGGCGCGTGTCGGGAAATTCGCCTTTTTCGATGTATTTGACCCATGTTCGATTGACGCCGACCGGAACCTGATGCTCCGATTTACACGCGACCGTGCAGGCGTGACAACCAATGCACTTGCGGTTATCGATGACAAAACCAAAGTTCATATCAATTCCTACTGTTTGAATTTAAAACCTGTTCTTACGAAATTGTGGAGTTTTTCGCCTCGCTTTGTCTAGTCGCAAGAACGCTTTACAATGCGGGAGTTGTTTAATAAACAAGCATTTCAAAACCTTTTTCTGCCTTTCGCATTTTATAATCATCACAGATCATCTGTATTTTCAAGAAGAAATTTTATGTCTTTTAATTTCCGGCAAAAGTTGGCGGCAACGGTCGCGCTTTTGATTCGCCTGCTCACCTGTTTTTATTATTTCTTCTGTGCGATCTTTGCATCGTTTGCGTGAGAATTTCTTGTTACCCGCAACCGATGCAAAGATGGCTGCCGGGTATGTTGGAGACAGCTTCTAAAACCTGTCGATGACGGTGATGCCGATGCCGCGAAAACTGTTCATTTGCGTCAGTTCCGTTAAAGATTCTTCGAGCGAAACGGTTTTGCCGATGAGCTTTTCGGGCGCGAGCTTGCCCGCCGCGATCATTTCAAACATTTCACGGTATTTGGCGGCTTGCATTCCGTGACTGCCGATAATTTCGAGTTCTCTGCCAATAATTAAATCAATTGGAACAACGGTTTTGTGATGTTCGGATTCCATAATCCCGACCTGTATATGCCGCCCGCGTTTGCGCAAACAACTGATCGAATTAAAACAGGTTTCGGGACTTCCAAGCGCGTCGAGCGAAACATGCGCGCCGCCTTTGGTGATCTCTTTGACGGCTTCGACCGGATTTTCTTTTTTTGAATTAAGCGTCGCCGCCGCGCCGATCGATTCGGCAAAGGCGAGTTTTTCGTCGTCGATATCAATCGCGATCACGTTTGCGCCAAACGCGGCAGCGATCATAATTGCCGACAAACCGACGCCGCCGCAGCCGTGGACAGCAACCCATTCGCCGCCCGTGACTCGCCCTTGCGCGGCGACGGCGCGAAACGAAGTGATAAACCGGCAGCCGAGGCTCGAAGCCGTCACAAAATCGATCTCGGCGGGAAGCCGGACGAGATTCGTATCGGCGTAATCGATTGCCGCGAGTTCGGCGAATGCGCCCCAATTCGTAAATCCGGGCTGAAACTGAAAATCGCAGATCTGCTGATCGCCCGAAGCGCATTGCCCGCATTTTCCGCAGCCGCCGACAAACGGAAGCGTCACGCGGTCGCCTTTTTTCCAGTTTTTGACGTCTTTGCCGGTTTCCGTGATGATGCCGGCGAGTTCGTGTCCGGGAACGTGCGGCAAACGAATGTCGGGGTCGTTGCCCATCCAGCCGTGCCAATCGCTGCGGCAGATTCCGCACGCTTTGACGCGCAGCACGACGCCCTCATCGGACGGCACCGGGTCGGCAACATTTTGGATCGTCAACGGTTCTCGGAAATTTTCGTAAACGGCAGCTTTCATTTTTACAACTCATTTTACCCGCAATTCCGGCAAATTGTGAAACCAAAGAAATAGGGCGCGTATTTTTCGCGGATAAATCTAAAAAGCGAGAATCCGCTAAATCCACGTTCTATTTTCTGATCTTTTCAATTTTAACGGTTCAAAAAATAAAAGCGCAACTCTTTCGACGAGCTGCGCTTTTATGTTGAGGAGCAAATTATGACTGGCTTACGTTGAGGCGATTTCGATCCGGTTTTGGCTCAACAGAAAAAATGTCTGCGGTTTTTTGGGTTTGTTATTGTTTTGATTATTGTTGTTATTGTTTTCGTTGTTTTTCGGTTTCTTATCTTCGGGTTTGATCTCGGCATTTTCCTTCGGCGGCTTTTTCTTTTCTTCGTCCGGTTTCTGCGCCGAAGCCGTTAGCGCAAAGCCGATGACCACAACTGCCGTAAATAATATTTGTCTTAAAAATTTCATGTTTCTCATTTTCCTTATCGGGTTCGGGAAAAGTGAACCGTTTTCTTTGTTGCCGTTTCTCGCCGCCGCGATGCCAAATTTATTTTTCCCGCGAATTTACGCGAATTTTCGCTAATAAATAAAAAATCGTAATTGTTTAGAGCAGATTTGCGATTGATATACGGGTCAGAACCATCTGCCGCAAGCGGATGGTTTAATCCAAACATTCGCACGATTGTTATTAAACCACCCGCTTGCGGCAGGCGGTTCTGACTAATTGTTCTATCCATCAATCCTAAATTTGCTCTAGGTCTTGGGTTTGATGAATTGCCGTCTTCCTTTATGAATTGGAAGGTTCTGCTTTAGCTGACGGAAAAGATTTTGAATGTTCTGAAGGCTTGAGCCAAACTTCAAATTAAATTTGGAGGCAATTCAAATAGCAATTATTTCCTGAAATCCGCGTAAATTCGCGGGCAATTTTACTTTTGATAAATAATGCGCCCGTTAAAGATCGTGTAAACCGGCTCGGTCGTTAAAATTTCCTTTGGTTCGATGGTTGTTAAATCCTTTGAATGAACGATCAGATCGGCGAGCATTCCCGGCTTGATTTCGCCTTTTTCCTTTTCGGCAAATTCGGCGTAGGCGGGTTCGTATGTGTAATCACGAATCGCTTTTTCCATCGAAAGTTTTTCCTGCGGCTGCCAACCGCCGAGCGGATTTCCTTCTAAATCCTGACGCGAAACGGCGGCGTAGAGCGTTTGATATGTGTTGAGAAGCTCGACCGGCGCGTCCGTTCCGAAGGCGACGTGAACGCCGTAGGATTCGAACAGATGCCACGCATACGCGCCCAAAATGCGGTATTCGCCGAGCCGTTCACCCGCCCAACGCTTATCCGAAATCGCGTGCGTCGGCTGCATCGAAGCGATCACGCCGAGCGTTGCAAACCGCTTGAAATCTGACGGCGCGACGACTTGCGCGTGTTCGATTCGATGGCGACGGGAAAATCGAACTGTCGCTCCATCAATATCTGTCGAGTTCATTTTTAGAGCCATTTCGTAACCGTCCAAAGCAATCCGATTCGATTTATCGCCAATCGCGTGAAGACCGATTTGAAAACCGGCGGCATCGCGTTCGACGATCATTTTTATCATTTCTTCGGCAGGTCGGCGCGGGATTCCGCTGTTTTCCGGATCGTCCGAATAAGGCGCGAGCATCGCGGCGGTGCGCGACCCCAAAGAGCCATCGAGATAGCCTTTGAGCATCGAAAATTTCAAACGCGAATGATCCAGTTTCAGCGCGTCGAAATCGGCGCGTTCTTTTTTCAAATCCGCGACCGATTTTTCAAAATCCTGCCAGATCGCCACGCGCGCCGTCAATTTATTTTCCCGTAAAAGTTTTACGTAAAGCGGCATCGCATCCGCATCTTCACCGCCTTGCAAGCTCGTCAAACCGTATTTTTTCGCTTCACCTAACGCGAGCATCAAGCCTTTTGTAACCGTCTCCGGCGACGGCGGCGGAATAATTATATTGATCAAACCTTGCGCCGTTTCTTTGACAACTCCGGCAGCTTCGCCGTTCGCCTCGCGGACGATCTCGCCGCCTTGCGGATTCGGCGTATCGCGCGTAACTTTCGCTAATTTGAACGCCAACGAATTTGCCCACGCGATATGACCGTCAACTCTTTGCAGAAAAACCGGATTATCAGGCGCGATGTCGTCCAAATCTTGTTTTGTTGGTAAACGATTATTCCAAAGCGTATGATCCCAACCGCGACCCAGAATCCATTCGCCCTTCGGCGTTTCTTTTACTTTCGCCGCAATTCTTCGACGCGCTTCGTCCAAAGTCTGCGAACCATTCAAATCAACCGTCAAAAGCGCGAGTCCGACACCGACAAAATGAATATGCGCGTCGTTAAAGCCGGGCGTCACGAGTTTGCCCTGCAAATCGATTTCCTTTGTCGCCTGATATTTGGCTTTGAGATCTTTGCTCGCACCAACCGCGATGATTCTTTCGCCGTCAACCGCGACCGCTTCGGCAATTGAATAATTTTCATCCGCCGTAAAGACCTTGCCGTTATATAAAAGCAAAGAAATTTTCTGTTTCGTTTGCGCAAAAAGCGTATTCGGCAAAACGAGCAGATTCAGAACAATTGAAATTACGAGTAATTTTTTTAACATTTGATTTTCTCTTGAAGCGATTTGAATTGTGTAATTATAAACCGAAACCGTATTTAATTGCACAGATT
>JBBQOA010000239.1:0-6840 GCA_038330465.1 Pyrinomonadales bacterium | reverse complement strand
GTTTTGCCGAAACCCAGATCGATCACCCAAAACGACGGCAGACGGAAAACATTGCGTTCGCCCGTTTCGCCCGGATAAGCGTTGCGGAAACTTTGATAGGCTTCCGCCAAATCACAGCCAAAAAGCGAACCGCCGCGCGTCGGACAAGCAGGGATGTCGGCGGTGCGCGTCGTGTAGCTTTTGATACTCCAATTGGTTGCCGCTTCGCTGTCGGTCGGCGTGGAGATCGGCAAGCCGGAATTGAAACGGAAAATTCCCGCGAGCTGCCAGCCGCCGATGAATAGATTAGCGAATTTATTGATATTGCCGAAAATCAATGCGCCGCGTCCGACGGGCAATTTGAAAATGGCGTTCGCGTTGACAATGTGGCGCATATCGAAGTCGGACGCGGCATATATATCGTCCTGCCGAAACGGATTTATTATAAATCCGGCATCATTGAAAATCGGCGCGGCTTGGATGCTTGAACCGTCGTCGGAAGATTTTGAAAAAGTGTAGTTAAAATCCATCACGAACCGCGTTCCGAGTCTTTGGCGGACGGAAAAAGTTAAGCCTTGATAGTCGGATTTCCCGATCGAACTCCAAGCCGCGTAACTGCCGAATTGCGGTTGAAAGAAAATATGTTGTCCGAGAAAACGGCTCGATAAGAGCGATAATCTTTGTTGCGCGGTTGTCCAATCCGCGCCGCTTCCGCAACTGCCCGCGCCTCGGAAAACCAATGAATAGACGGCTTGCGTTTGGTTGTAATTTGCAGAACAGCCCAATGTCGCTGATAAATCTGCCGGAAACAAATTGGCGAAATAGGGAATTTGTCCGACTTGCGAAACGGGCGTTCCTTGCTGACGCAGAATTTCCAACTGCGTTGCTGCCGAGTTCCAATCCGTTCCCGATTGTGTGTCAACAAAATTGGCGATCGCCGCCGCGTCGCGGGATTGCAAAAGGTTTCGAGCCTTGCGACCGAGATACGAAACCGACACGATTAAACCGGCGGGCAAAGTTCGCTCGAAAGTTAAATTCCAACTGTAATTAATCGGCGCGACGAGATTTTCGTCAAATCCGCTGAGGCTTGCCGTCGGCGAATTTGAATTCGGCGGCTGAATCGGAAAGGTTAGATTGGCGGGAATCACAAGATTCGGTAAATTTCGGATGTTTTGATTAAAACCCGTGAAAAGCGGCGCAAGATTGTTAGCAAGATTTCGGCGGACGGTTACGGTTGACGTAAAACCAAGAGCGTTTTGAGCTTCGTATCTGGTCGCCAGGGTCTCCGAAAGATGGTCATTGGTCACGGCAAAACCGCCACGAATGACCGATTCGTTATTTTTGCCGAACAGCCAACCGAAATTCGGCGACCACGCCAGCGCGATGCGCGGCTGAAAATTATTTTTATCAAATTTATAAAGCGGCGATTTGCCGTTTGCCGTGCCGGATAAATCCAAAACAATCGGCTGATTGTAAGGCGTGCCGTTTGCCGCGCCTTGTGCGCGAAGCTCAAAATAATCGCTCAAAGCAATATCCGGTTTGACTTCGTAGCCGTTTGCTTCACGAAGCGGACGGCTCAAATCGTAACGCAATCCGAGATTGAATGTCAGATTCCGCGAAATTTTCCAAACGTCCTGAACGTAAAAATTGAATTCGGCGGTGCGAAAATCGCGCGTTCGGGCAGTTTGCGGTGGTTGCAATGTGCCGTCGCGCCGATAAGTCAACCTCGCGTTATAAACCGAAAAACGCCCGATAACCGCCGCGACCGAGTTTTGCACGCCCGCAAGACTTTCATCCGCAATTTGAAAATCCAAATCGTTAAAACGATTGGTAATCATGTCACAGCCGCCGCCGCCCGAAAGCGACGCACAATTTGCCGTTGCCGTGTCAAACGAACGTGCAAACGTCAGAAACCGATTATCGGTAAATCGGATGTTCGTTCCGAATTGAAAAGTGTGCGTTTTCCAAATTATCGAAACGTCGTCAGTGATGTTATAAGCGGGCGTCACGGGCGCGAAAGTTCGACTGAACAGACGCGGTGAATAGACGTTCGTAAAAGTAATCCCGCTGTCGTTTGAATCGCCCGAAAGGGTGAAAGCGTCGCGGGTTAAGCCGAAACGGAAATTGTTAAAAATATTTTTGGAAAGCGTCCAATTATGAGCGGCGACGAATCCGGTCGGATGATGCCACCTTGTCGGCGCGGGCGTGTCGGGAAACTGCGGCGATTTCGTTTCAAAATCGTTGATATAATTGGCGCGGAAAAACATCTGCTGTTTGGTGTTGATATTAAAATCGAGTCGTAGAACGTGCGAGTTTTTTTTAATTTCATTTTCGGCGTTAAAGCGAAAACCGCTGGTGTTCAAGCCGTCGCCAATCTCGAAACTGTTTGCCGGATAACGGACGGCGGCATCGGCGAAAACCGCGAGTGCCAGCGGATTACAGCCGTTTGTCGCGGGAAAAGCCGTTGTAATGTTTGAACAATTGAGCGTTGAAATTTGTCCGCTCGTATTGCGAAAACGAACGATGCCCTGACCTAAATTCGGCAAA
This sequence comes from Pyrinomonadales bacterium, assembly GCA_038330465.1. Classification (GTDB taxonomy): domain Bacteria; phylum Acidobacteriota; class Blastocatellia; order Pyrinomonadales; family Pyrinomonadaceae; genus JAFDVJ01. The sequence goes on along the minus strand of JBBQOA010000239.1, from coordinate 4,314 downwards.
GGCACAACGCGCAAAACCGATTCGCCCTCTGTCGTGCGTTCGCTTTCGTAGCTGTAAAAAAAGAAGGCGCGATTTTTGATAATCGCACCGCCGATTGCGCCGCCGAAAAGATTTCTATCGAGTTTCGGGCGCGTCAGTCCGGCGCGATTGTTAAAAAAATCGTTCGCTGTCCAAGCCGTTCTGCGTCCGGTGAGAAAAATCGCGCCGCGCAAATCGTTTGTGCCGCTTTTGGTGACGAGCGAAACTTGTGCGCCGGAATTACGTCCTTGCGAAGCGTTGGCGTTGGTCGTCGTCACACGAAATTCTTCAATCGCTTCGGCATTTAAGCGCAAAACCGGACTAAAAATATCGTTGGTAACGACTTCGTTGACATCAATTCCGTCAAGCGTGATGTTGGCTTGGTCGCTTCTGCCGCCGACAACGTAGCCGAAACGCGTAACACCGGGTTGCAGCGTCAAAAGATTGATAACTTCGCGCGAATCGGTCGGAAGATTTAAAACCTGATGTTCATTAAACGGATTTCCAATCGTCGCGTCCTGCATATTGAGCAGAGATTCGGCGGAAACGCTTTTGACGTTGACGACTTCATTGAAATTTCCGACTTCCAAAACGGCGGAAATTTCCAATGGCGTATCAACAACGGCGCGCACTTCCGCGTTGACAAATTTCTTAAAGCCGTTCGACACAACTTCCAGACGATAATTTCCCGGTTGAATTGTAGGAAAGTTAAATGTTCCGTCGTCGCCAGTTGTCGCCGTGCGCGAAAAGCCTTTTTTGGCGTTAGTCAATGTAACGGTCGCGCCGGAAACGATTTGCTTGTGTTGGTCAAAAACCGTTCCGCTGATCGAGGTTGTGCCGGACTGCGCGTTGAGATTTACATTAAAAAAAGTGCAGAGCAAAAAAATGAATAGAATTGGAGAAATTTTTATTGTTCGATGAAGGAAGGACATAATTTTGCATTTAATGATGCACCGTTTAAATAAAATAATACGGTGCATTGAGATATAGCTATTCGGATTGGAATTTATCTTGCCAATCATTTGCCAACATTCCATAAATCACAAAGTCAACAAAGCGGTCGCGCAGCCATTCGGATTGACAGATAACACCTTCCTCTCTAAAACCCAATTTCCCGGCAATCTTTCGACTCTTGGTGTTTTCCGCGCCGCAGCGCATTTCGACGCGGTTCAGCTTTAATTCGTTAAACGCATAATCTATCAGCACCCGGCAGGATTTTGTCGCCAAACCTTTGCCCTGAAAAGATTCGCCGAGCCAAAACCCGATTTCCGTCTTGCGGTTTTTACGATCGAGATAGTTGTATTCGATCTGTCCCGCCATTTCATTTTTATGCCAAATGCCAACGGCAAATCTTTCGTTTTCGGCAAACTGTTTGAGATTGCGTTTGATAAAGGCGTGCGTATTTTCAATTGAACGATCATCTTTGAGCCACGCCGACCATTTTTTGATGTGATCAAAATTCCGTTCGACCAATGCGTTTAATTCTTCCGCGTGGTGCGGTTCATATAATCGAAGTTCGACATTATTTTCAACTTCAAGATTAAACATGGTTTTATCTATATTTCACAGGCAAGTTCGATAGCTTTCTTCATTTCCATCAATCGTCCCTGTACTTGCAGATTATCGAAAACCTCTTTACTGACTTTTGCCTTTGCTTCATTGATATACCAATAGTTAAAATCTCTTTCTTCGTTTTGCATTTGGTCGCTGGTTTCTTCAAAGAGTTTTTGTGTAGCTCCCCATAAAAGTATTGCTTTTTCTACCTCTCCGTCTTTAACTGCTAATCCGGCAAGACCATTTATCGTGGAAATAATAATTCTTTTGTCTCCTATTTCTTTGCTGAGTTGGAGAGCTTTTAGAAAATTTGCACGTGCAGATTGATAGTTTTCGAGGAAAAAATCAACCCAAGCTTTGTTGGCGAAACAGTAAGGAATTACAAAATTAATTGTTTCTTCCTCAGCAATAGAATATGCCTCATCAAAACACTTTTGCGCTTCAACATAGTTTTTCTCCACTAGGTCTATGTTTCCGAGGTTTATGAGAATCACCGAAATGTACAATTTATCATTTGATTCTCTAGCAATTTCCAAGCCTTGTTTTTTCAAAGCCCGTGCGGATTTCAAATCACCTTGTAAAAAATTCACAGCTCCCAACCCACTCAATGCGGCAGCAATTGACGATTTATTACCAATTTTACGGCTCAGTTGCAATCCTTTTTCGTAAAACAATTTTGCAGTGTCACAATCGCCCAATCTAAAACTCAAGTAACCGACACTACGACAGGCTTTTTCACTCAAGTGTGGATGGGCATCCATCTCGATTTTTTTTAACGCCTGCTTTGTCCATTTAATACCTTCTGCCAAATAGCCGCGCCTCCCCCAAAAATCGCGGCTTGATCCAACTATTCGCAATGCGATTGATGGTTCATTTTCTAGCGACCAGTCAAGCGCAGTCCGCAAATTTTCAAATTCTCGATCAAGAGTTCTTAACCATTTTCCCATGTTTGCAAATCTTATTTCAGGTTCGGCTTTCTCCGAAAGTGAAGCATAAAAAGCGGCGTGGTGATGTTTGATTTGGTTCATTTCACCGCTTTCTAATAACTTTTCAAACACGAATTCTCTAACGACGGCAAGCATTCGAAAACGCGGTTCATCATCGGATTTTTCGTGTCGCGTAAGAAGACTTTTATCAACTAGCAAAGAAACAATATCAAAAATATCAGAACATAAATCATTTTTCGCATTACCAATAGCTTCAGCACCGCCGAGCGTAAAACTTCCGGCAAAAACTGCCAAACGATTTAATAGTTTTTTTTCTTCCACATCCAGTAAATCATAGCTCCATCCAATCGCCTTCCTCATCGTCCGCTGACGTTCGGGCAAATCTCCCGCCCCGCCTGTTAAAAGTTGAAGGCTATTTTTCAGTCGTAACGAGAGCATTTCCGGTGTAAGTAATTTGACGCGCACTGCCGCCAATTCAATCGCCAATGGCAAGCCGTCGAGTTTTCGACAAATTTTCGCCACCGTCTCAGCATTTTCTTCAGTTAAGCCGAAATCGTTTTTCACTTTTTTCGCCCTTTCAACAAACAACTGAACGGCGGGATAATTTTTCAACTGATTTAAAGATAGCCCTTCATCATTCGGTATTTTAAGTGGTTGAAGAATAAATTCGTGTTCGCATCGCAGATTAAGTCGAACGCGACTTGTAACTAAAATCTTCAGGTTTAGAGAATTTTCCAAAAGTTCCAATACATAAAATGCAGCGGCTGTGATTTGCTCGAAATTATCTAAGACAATCAAGATATTTTTATCTTTCAAATAGCTAATCACAACTTCATTTATAGATTTGCCACTTTTTTCACCGATGCCAATTGTTTGGGCAATTATCGGCAGGACAAGTTCGGGTTTTTTTATTGCTGACAAGTCAACAAAATAGACGCCTTCCTTAAATTCAGAAAGCGATCGGTGAGCAAATGCTTGAGCTAATCTGGTTTTTCCTGTCCCTCCGACACCTGTAATCGTCAGTAACCGAGTATCGGATTGACGTAGCAAATCCGTAATTTTCGATAACTCCACAGTTCGTCCGATGAGCGATGTCAACTCGCTAAATAAGTTGTTATGCAATGTGACTTTTTCGGAATTTGAGAAGCTCAAATAATTTCCGTTGTCGGTTTTGATTTTTTGCGGTATTTGTTCGTAGTTTTCAGTAACTTCGGCGACAAAACGATAGCCTTTTTTCGCCACAGTTTCGATAAATTTATTGCCGTTTTCATCTTTGCCCAAAGTTTTGCGAAGCGTGTGAACGGCGCGCGTGATGTTCGCTTCCTCGACAAACGAATCAGTCCAAATAATTTGTAAAAGTTCCTCTCTTTCAACCAGATGACCGGCGCGTGTCACCAGCGCGGCAAGCAAGTCAAAAACTTTTGGCGTGAGCGGAAGCGTTTCGCCGCCGTGAATTAACCTGCGTTCTTCGACATCGAGCCGGAACGATTTGAACTGATAAAAATGTTTATCTACACCATACATTTCACTCTCCGATAAATTTAGGATGAAATTTGGATGATTTTTCAAGGACATTTACAACTCCGACATTTACTGTGTATCTTGCACAGTGCAAAACGTCGGTTGTCTAAATGCTTCGGGTGAATCCGCAAAATATGCCCTGCATTATACAGCCGACGCAACAATTAAACAAGCATTTTAACAATCTGAAGGAGATTAATATGAAAAAGATAAAACTTACATCACTACGAATTTTAGTCACCATCATTTTACTGTGCGCGACACTGACGGCAAC
>JBBQOA010000238.1:0-6846 GCA_038330465.1 Pyrinomonadales bacterium | reverse complement strand
TGTCGCCAAACGTGAACATTCGCCAACCATTTTCACCGGAAGATGTTTCACTGACGCAGAAATTTCCGTTTGCGGTATCTTCGATCACCGGATTCGTCTCTTTGTTAAAGTGAAAATTCAGCGCGTAATCGTGTTCGCCGTTCGTTTCGACATAATCGCGCATGATCCAGTAATCATTTTTTAAGAAAAGAATGCTTCGCTGATGTGTCGCCGGATCTTCGAGACGTTCGTAACCGTCGTGCGAACCTTCAAAAAAATCGAAACGGTCTTCGGAGATCTTTGATTGAACCCGTACTTTTGCCTTTGCCTTCCACGAAAATTTTCCGCCCGGTTCGGATTGCGATCTTTCGTCGATCATCAGCGTATTGTGCGCGATCGAGGTGCGGAAAAAATCGCGGATCTCGTCGGATTCGTGATAAGTATATGTTCCCGAATCGACCAAAAGCGTTTTGCCGCCGATCGCCAATTCGACCGCGAGCGCATCGGAATGTCCGTGTCCGCCGTTCAGCGAGCCAACTTCGCCGCAATCCACAAGCAAATAATTATCCGTTTCGCTCCAACCGTCGCGCATCGCGAAATATCCGCCGTCGGGAAAAAATTTGGAATTCCGGTGAGGTTCATAGGAACGCAAATTTTCAAAACTTCGAATGCCTTCGTCGCCAAGCAGCCAGAGCGTTTCTTCCGGGACTTCACCCGCGACAAATTTATAATCGCCGCGCCCGAAAAGAATCGCGGCAGTTGCGAGAGTCGCGCGAAAATCGTTTGCGTCGGATGCGCTTAAAGGCAAACTTCGTCCGCCGTCGTCGTCGCCAATGATCGGCGTGGTGCCGTCGGGGCGTGTCACATACATCAAAAACTCGTGCAAAAGCTGAAGTTTTGTTTCAAGTTTTTCCTGTAATTTCTTGTCCGTGTCATCGGTATCAAAAGTTTTTAAGATCAGAAAATGCGTATAAAAATCCGCCGTGTAACGCTGATACCAAGTTGATTGCTCAAAATAAACGCCGTCCGGCAGAATTTGCCGGTCGAGTTCGGCAAAAAGAATTTCTTCGCCGAGCTCGCGCCAACGGTCGGCGCGCTCAAAAATTCCGAGCTGCGTGCCGAGATAATAAAGACCGAGTGCTTCGCCCGTCAGATGCGTGTTCGGACTGTAATAGGTCGAAAGATATTTTTCGAGATGACGCCCGTGAAGATATAAAAATTTCAGAGTTTTCTGAAAAAGTTCGGGCGTAAAACTGTGAGAACCTTTGAAAAAATGAAATGCCCAGAGCCACGAAATAGACCGAAGGGCAACCTCCAGACTACTAAACCAATTGATGCCGATGCCGGGCGGATTTTGTTCCATCCAGCTTTCGATATGACGCGCAAAAGTTGCCGCATAGCGTTCTTCGCCGGTCAAACGATATGCCGCGCCGAGCGTGAAAAAATGCTGGTGACGATTGAGTTCCCAGACGATTTTTTTGTCGCCGGTCTCTTCCGAATCGAGTTCGTCAAATTGTTTCCAGTGTTTTAACGGCAGATGTTTTCTCGTCAGCGGCTCGTAATGCCAATCGATCGCCGTCCCGAAATCAAGATTCAAATAACCCAGCAAATCGAATTTGCCGTCAATAATCTTTTCGGATCTTTCGAGAATATTGGCAATTGCTTTACCCTTAAATTTTTGGCGAAAAACTTCTATCGTTCGGTCGGTTTCTCGAAACGAAGGAAAAAAAGTTTCTTCGGAGATCTCAAAAAAACGATCAAACAAAATTTCGGCGGTGATCGCGCCTTTGCCGAAAACCGATTTGTTCAAAAGCTGGTTCAATTCATCGTCGGTCGGCAATTTACTGCCCAAACCGATCTGTTCGCTATAGACGGAAAAAGCCTGTTCGCCGCGCGAGCGAATTTCCGTCCAGCTTCGACCCTTCAGTTTTTTGAGCGTATCCAGCGGATTCACCATAACTCTTGTTTTTATGAAAACTTCACCTTTCCCAACCGCGTGACAGTTATTTAATTGATTTAGTTTCAGTTAGAAACTTTTAAAACCGCCGAAATTCTAGTTTTTTTCTTCCATAATTGTCTTCAAACGATAATTGCGAAACTTGGCGGGCGTGCCTTTTTGACCGTCAATCGCCGCGAAAGCCATATTTGCCGCTTCCCGCGCCGACGCGAAATAAATTTTATACGCGCCCGTTTTTTCTCCGTTGTCGATAATTTTACCAAAAAATTCGCGCGCCGCCGCGCCGATGCAAGCCGCTTGGTCGTGGTCAAAAAATCCGTGACAATAAAGTTTGACAAAAATCCAATCCGTCCGCCCTTTGACCGTGACATTCGCGTTTTTCCAACGATTAAACCGCGCCAGATCCATCGGTTGATTATGAACAAGCGCGCCGTCTTCGAGACGCGGAACGGGCACGCCCTTGATCGTTCGTGTCCAATTGAACACGAGCGGACCCGTTAAAATCATTGGCAATTGAAGATTACCGCGCCCGACTTCGAGCGATTTTCCGCGTCGGTGCGGAATTTTTTCCACAAGTGGAAAACCGCATTCGTAAATCTTATTGATCATCGAAACTTGCGACTGATCGGGCGCGCTTGCCAGCGTCAGATCGGCGTAACAACCCGTATCGGCAAGAATCTGCATTTCTTCATCAACGCCGCAAAATCTTCCGCCGCAAGAATTGCCGAGCGCGAGATTGCCGTGAACAAACGCATATTGCGGCGCGCCTTTGCCATCGAATCGCGACAAAAGCCGATGTTCTTCCGCCAGACAATCCCGAAAATCAAGCAGAACGCGCCGCAGATTTTCAGCCGTGTCCGGCTTTTCAACGCCGTGATGCAGATGAATTTCCGTTTCGCCCAAACCTTCCGCTTGCAGCTCCGCCATTTTTTCTAAAATGCGCCGGTCGTATTGCTCCGCCGGATAAAAATTCGTGTGACGAAATTTTGTGCCGTCGGCATCAAGCAAGGCTTCGCCCGTTTTGCGCGCCGCCAAATGCCAATCGTCAAGGCGCCGCAGCTGCGTGTCTAAATCGAGCAAACCGTTGGCGCTCCAGCTCGGTTCAAAATGATCGGCGATCGTGAAAATTATATGCTTTTTCTCGAACGCGTTTTGCTGCAGACGGTTTGCCGCCCGCTCAAACGGATACCGCACGAGCCACGGCAAATTCCATTTTAATTTGGTGATAAAAGTTGGTTGATCCGACGACATTTTATTTAAGTTTCTAAACATCAAACCCGTAGTTGCTGAAATATCGGGCAAAAAACAGTTTTCGTAAAGCGACCTTAACGACGATAAAAGAAGGCGTTTGACGATTATTGTCAGGCAGCGTACCCGCTTTGATCATTTTCGGCAGACATTTTGCTAAAAACGACCGTGTTTGAAAATCTGCTTGCCCTGCCAAAAACCTCTTTGAAGTTGTTTGTCCGTTAAAAGATGCCACAAACTTGACGCCGGACAAATCGGCAGCGGTTCTTTCGAGAAATTCGCGCGTGTTTTTTTGGCGAATTCTTCGTAATTGCCGATTATTTCCATCTCGATCGTTAGCCGTCAACAAATTGCCGATGCCAGAGTTCGAGCATCCACAAGATCCACAGCGCGTGCGAATGGTCGCGCCGTTTTTTCGTGTGTTCCGCCAAAAGCGTCGCAATGTATCGCGGCTCGAAATAACCGCGCTCAAGGGTTCGCTTTTCGCTTAAAATGCCGTGAATCCGATCTTTCAAACGCGAATTTATCCATTCATTGATCGGCACGCCGAAACCTTGTTTTTCGCGGTAAAGAATCTCGTGCGGCACAATGCCTTCCAACGTTTTTTTGAAAATATATTTGGTTGAAATGCCTTTTAATTTTAATTCCGCCGGAATCGTTTGGACGAATTCGATCAATTCGTGGTCAAGCAGCGGCACCCGCGCTTCGAGCGAATTCGCCATCGTCATCCGGTCAACTTTGGTCAAAATATCCGACGGCAGATAAGTCTTGCTGTCGAGATAAAGCAGTTTATCGGTCGGATTTTCGCTTCCTGCGCGGTCGGCAATTTCCCGGTATTTTTTTTCCGCTTTGCCGAAATTGCCGTTCAGATTTTCGCGAAAAACTTGCGAATAAAGTTCGTTTTTCTTCAATTTCCCGAAATACGAAACGCTGTCGATATAACGGTCAACAGCGTCGAGACTCGTATTGTAAAGAAAATTTTTGCCCTTTGTGCCGTGCGGCAGCGCTTCGCTCAAAGGTTTCAGAAGATTCTGCCGCAGCGCGCGCGGCAATTTACCCAAACCGCTTCGCCGTTTGTCCGTCACGTAGCGCGTGTAGCCCGCGAAAAGCTCGTCGCCGCCGTCGCCCGACAAAACAACGGTGACAAAATCACGCGCCATTTTAGAAACCATATAGGTCGGCAACGCGCTCGAATCGGCGAACGGTTCGTCAAAATGCCGGACGAGATCATCAACTATTTCGACCAGATCGGGCGTCACGATAAATTCGTGATGTTCGGTGCCAAAATGTTTCGCGGCAATGCGCGCGTATTTCAGTTCGTTGAACGTGTCTTCATTAAAACCGATCGAAAATGTCTTGACCGGCGTCGCGGAAAACTGTGACATCATTCCGACGATCGCCGAAGAATCGACGCCGCCCGAAAGAAATGCGCCGAGCGGAACTTCCGAAATAAGACGAATTTTGACTGCTTCTTTAAGTTTTTCGCGCAAAACCTCGATGTATTCGGCTTCGGTCTTTATTTTCGCAGGCGGAGAATAATCAAAATCCCAATATTGTTTTGTTGTAACTTCGCCACGCTTGAAAGTCAAAAACGCGCCGGGCGCGAGTTTTTGAACGCCCTTGAAAATGCAGAATTCTTCCGGCACATAGCCGAACGTCAAATATGAATCGAGCGCGGCAAGATCGATCTCTTTCGAAATTTCGCCGTGTTCAAGCAAAACCTTTAATTCCGAACCGAAAACGAAATTTCCCGCCTCGGTCAAACTATAAAAAAGCGGCTTTTTGCCGACACGGTCGCGAGCGATAAAAAGCGTCTCGGCGGCGAAATCGTAGATCGCAAAAGCAAACATTCCGCGCAGATGCCGGACGCAATCGGCGCCGAATTCTTCGTAGGCGTGAACGATCGTTTCGGTGTCGGAATTGGTTTTGAATTTATGTCCGCGCGCTTGGAGATCTTTTTTCAGGTCTTGATAATTGTAAATTTCGCCGTTGAAAACTATCGCTAAATTTCCCGCGCAATCAAAGATCGGCTGCTGTCCGCTTTTCAGATCGATGATCGAAAGCCGCCGCATTCCGAGCGCGGCGCGGTCTTTGACGATCGTACCTTGTTCGTCGGGTCCGCGATGCGTGATGCGGCGGCACATTCGGTCGAGCAAAGCGGCGCGCTCAGCTCGCGGCACATTTTTTTCTTTGGAGATAAATCCGGCAATTCCGCACATAAAAATTAGTCGAGAGTCTTGAGTCCAGAGTCCTGCGTCAGTTTGATTTTCGGTTTGAAGATTTTCGTAATAATTGACAATTTTCTGCCGATAAAATGTTTTTCCTCTTCGTCAATAATACCGAAAAAGTTTGCGCTGATTAGATAGATCGGCGTAAAAACCATAAAACTTAAACCTAAAACCAAAATGCCCGCAACAAAATCGATGACGCTCGTTTTTGAAAAACCTAAAGTATTTTGCGCGAATTCCGCGCCGAAGGCAGCGATTTTTTCATTGAACTGCCAATAAAACAAAAACGTGAAAATTCCCGCGAGCAGCGCGCAAACGGCGGTTTTCAAAACACCTCTGAGCAGATAAATATCGGCGCTTTTAACTTCGAGCTTGAGCAAAACGGCGATCGAAGAAATAAATTTCTCGGTCAGCACCGCGACAACGACGATCGCGATCATTCCGCGCATATCAAAATTTTGAAGACCGAAAAAGAGCGCCGAAACAAGCGCGGTAAAAATAAAAATGCGCAGGATCAGCAGAAATCTGCCAAGCTCTTTGTAAGCGCGCACGATCGGGTCAACGATCCAAATATAAAACGGCATCAGCGTGATATTGATCAAAAAGATCGGCACACTTGCCGCAAAGCTGCGCGTAAAGAGCGTGACGATAAAGGTTTGCGCCGTGATGACCAGAAAAAGATAGATCGGGAAATAGAAAAACGCCAATTTTTGCATCGCGCGCGTCGTCAGGCGAATCATTTCAGGCTTGTCATTTTCGGCTTGCAGACGGCTCATTCGCGGAATCAAAACGGACGTCACCGATTCGGAGATCATCGCGATCAGCGGCAGTTCGAAACAGCCGTAAGCATAAACCGCGTAGTCCGACGCACTGAATTTATAGCCAACAAAATAATTGTGAATATCGGTTTGAAGTGTCCAGAGAAGTCCTGCCAAACCGAACGGCAGCGCGTAAATAAGCTGTTCGCGGAAAAATTTGAAATCGAATTTCGTCCAAAATGTCGGAAAGCGCGAATTTAAATAAATCAGTAAAACAATGGTCTGCAAAGCGGCTTGAATCATCGCCGCGTAAACAAATGCTTCGACTGTCGTCAACCAGATCACCGCGCTGACCATCAGAAGCGTTTTCGTAAATTGCGCCAAGATGATAAACGCGGTCGCGATTCGCGCTTCCTGATTGGCGACCGCAACGGTTTCCAAAAAGGTCGAAAAGATCCACAGCCAGATGACGACGCCGATGCGCGGGGCGAGCCGCGTGATTTCTTCGCTGTGAAAAATATTGCCGAGGATTTGCGGATAAAAGAAAAGCGTCAAACACGCCGCACCGCCGATCACAAAGTTAAAGATCAGGATATTGAAAACCGCCGCCGCGCGTCTTTCGGTTTCACGCGAGAGAAAATAATACGCACTCATCGAAACGCCGAGCGGCAAAATG
>JBBQOA010000237.1:0-6856 GCA_038330465.1 Pyrinomonadales bacterium | reverse complement strand
TCCAAACATTCGCACGACCGTTATTCAACCATCCGCTTGCGGCAGATGGTTCTGACCCGTATATCAATCGCAAATCTGCTCTAAGGATAAACCGCTGTCCATATATCAAAGAAACCAAATTCGATCAGCTTTCAACTCAATTAGAAATGTAAGATTCGCAATCAAAATGTCGGGGCAGCGGTTTATCCCTGCCCTGCTTCGTGAGAAGCACAAATCTCACATTACAATTCAATCTGGAAGGTGATGAGAAATCTTTTCGCTTCGCTCAGAGCAGGGATAAACCGCTGCCCCGACAATAAAATAAATGGCGTCAAACAAACTTTCGAGCTGAAGAGGCGCGAAGTTGACGGATTTCCACCAATGTTTTGAAAACGATTGCTTGATTCAACTCAAAACCACTAAAAATATATCCGCGAAAATCCGCTCAATCGGCGAAGATCGGTGTCCCATTTCTTCTTTGATTTGAACTCAAGATTCAAGTTCACTTACGGCTGATCCGTTTTATAGGTTTGTCCCTTATGACAATCCGCGCATTCAAAGCGCGAAATATCGCCGAGATTCAAAGGATGTTTGAACGAACGGTCGCCTTTGTGGCAGACGGCGCATTGAAATGTGTTGCGGTCGCCCAAATTGACCGGATGCTGAAACGCACCGTCAGCGGAAGTGATGGTTTTGCCGCCGAAGGTCTGGTCAAGCGTTGTGTGGCAAATATTGCAATCGTTGCGGATCGGCTTTCCTTCCTGACTGAAATGCTGTCCGTCGTGGCAGCGGAAACAGCCCTGTGCGTTGAAATGCCCGATATTGTTGATCTGCGATTCCCAACTCGTTTTCATTTCGGGGAAAAAGTAGGTCGAATAGATTCGCTGTAATTCCTGCACCGCCGCGTCGATCGATTTCTTCTTTGAAGCGTAGATTTCCGGATAGGTCGTTTTATAATACGCGTCGAAATTCACCGCGATCGCATTTAGAGCTTCGTCGGTCGTTGCGTAGTTTTGCGCCAGAACTTCGACCGCTTTCATTTTGACGAACGGCAATTCGAGATCGATTATTTTGGCGTCGAGTGATCGATCGACCGCTTTGTTCGGCGAAAGATAGATGTGTGTCGGGCGATTATGGCAATCGATACAGTCCATTTTTCGCTTCGGCGATTTTTCGATCTCTTCGTCGGAGAGCTTGACGCCCTTCAAAGTGTAATCAATAACTTTGCCGGCTGCGTCTTTCATCCGCACCCACGAAACATCCTGCCGTCTTTCGTCCGTCGAAATAAAGGTGATCTCGTTGCCGAGATTCATATGCCAGTGAATGCCCGAAGCCTGTCCGGTCTTCGGATTTCCGCCGCCGACCTTGACGAGGAGCCGCGTTTGATTGAGCGAATTTTTTTCGTCAAAATCGTAGTGATTGAAAACTCTCAATTGTTCGCCGTAAAATTTTTCGGACCAATGACATTTTCCGCAGGTTTCATTTGCCGCCCGCATCGTGTCAACCGGCGTTTTGATCGGCGTGCTGTAAGTTCCCGTTGCAAGGCGGTAAAGCTGGCGAACGCCGCCCATTTTTGCCCGCACATAACTTTCGGCGCCGCCGCCGACGTGGCATTCGACGCATCTGATCTGCGAGTGCGGCGAGGCTTTGTAGGCAGTAAATTCGGGTTTCATAACGGTGTGGCAAAGCTGCCCGCAAAATTCGACCGATTCGCTGAACTCAAAAGCGCGGTAACTGCCGAACGCGCTGATGAACAGAAAAATGAACGAACAAACCATAAAGGTCATAAACATCCGGCGGCGGCGCGGACCGTTGAGATCGAGAATCGGATACGCGGCAATTTGTTCGGGCGTCAGCTTGCGGCGGCGATGGCGTTCCCAGAGCATTCCGACCAAAACAACAAAAAGCCCGAACAGCATCACGCCCGGCAGCATTATGTAGATCAAAATTCCCAAATAAGGCTGATCGGATGAACCGGTCATCTCAAGCACGAACAGAAAGACGATGCTGATCAAACTGGTGACGGCGATCACGGTTCCGACCAAACTTATGTAGTTATGATACAAGCTCGGAACTTTGACGGGTTTCGCGGTGTCTTCACGCGGATTTTCGCCCGTTTCTTCGCCGCCCGGTTTTTCTGTTTCTTCGCTGACAGTATTATCGTTTTCTTCGTTCATATCATTCACCGCACCCGAACACGTCAAAATTTAAGTTTGAAAGTAAGTCAGAACCGGGAGCGCAGCAGCAACTTGCTTGATTGCCCCGCTTAACGAAAGGTTTCGGAGTTCTGACCTATTAATGTTGAAAGCTGCCGACCAAGATACCGACGCGTATTTTTTATTTGCCCGACGTTTTTAATGATCTCATATATTCGGCTAAGGCTTTGGCATCTTCCGCCGTCATTCCTTTCGCTTCAAAACCCGGCATATAGGGCGGTTTTTCGCCTTTTTTGCCTTTCAAAATAACGGCGATGTGTTCTTCATCGGTTTTCGCCGGATCAAAGAATTTTTCCGCCTTTGCCGTGTGGCACGCCGCGCATTTCGTTTTATAGATTGCCGCTAATTCTTCGCCCGACATTTTACTGACAGTCGGATCAACATTGGCGTTGGAATTAACTTTGGTGTTCATCACCATGGAGTTATATACCATTAAATTGGCGTTGGCGTTGGCGTTGGCGTCCGTTATGGTCTCGACATTGATGTTGACATTAGCATTTATTTCGACATTGGCGGCGTCGGTATTTATGTTATGGTCGGCATTCGCGTAGTTGACGAGCGTATTGGTGTCGGCATTATCCGGCGTCCGCAATTTCCGCATATATGCGGCTAAGGCTTTGGCTTGATCCGCCGTCATTCCTTTCGCTTCAAAGCCCGGCATAAACGGCGGTTTTTCGCCTTTCTTGCCTTTTAAGATGATTTCGACAAACTGTTCGTCGGTCTGCGCCGGATCAAAGAATTTTTCCGCTTTTGCGGTGTGGCAAGCCGCGCATTTCGTTTTGTAAATCGCGGCGACATCGTCATCCGAATTCTTGGCAATCATGATCTGATCGGTCCGAAAACCGACGACCGTCATGACCAAACCCAAAAAAATGGCGACGACCAAGATCTTTATTTGATTGTTTGTCATATTTCCCCTTAAAAATAATTTTAATCGCAAAGTTTATTGATCGTGAGATCTCACGATCAATAAACTTTGGATCAACAAAATGCAGTATTGCCGAAGCGCCAAAGCCGCGCCGGGAATCGTTGAAGAAATTCTTCACGAAACCCTGCGCAAACTTTGGCGTTCCGGCATTGGAATCCTTTATTTATCTGTCAAATATCCGAAATCTGCTCTAGCTGGCAGGTGTTCTTAATCCTTTCATATATTCGGCTAGGGCTTTGGCTTGCTCTTGCGTCATCCCTTTCGCTTCAAAGCCCGGCATAAACGGCGGTTTTTCGCCTTTTTTGCCTTTCAAAATAACGGCGATGTGTTCTTCATCGGTTTTCGCCGGATCAAAGAATTTTTCCGCTTTTGCCGTATGGCAAGCCGCGCATTTTGTTTTATAGACGGTCGCCGCGTCGTCGTCTTTGGCGAGCACTCGCGTCGCGTTTGTGTGTAAAGTCATCAGCACGAAAGCTGTCAGCGCAAAAACTGCGATTGTCAAAAATTTTATAAAATTGGTCTTCATTTGTATCTCCTATCAAAAAATCATTTATTGCGAAGCCTTTTCAGGCAGTTCGGACAATCTTCTAGATACACAAACCCCGTGCCAAGAAAGTTTGCCCGCAAAGCCCTCTATTTAGTCCGCTTATTTGTCTTTGATGCGGTTTATTGCAAGTTCTTCACGCGAAAGTTCACGTCGAACGCGTAAAATCTCGCGGCATTTTTTCAAACATCAATGATCAAAACTTAAAACTGGTTCCGCGATGGCATCTTTTACAATCGGAAAAATCGTCGCCGCCAAAGGTTCTTTTGTTGTTATGACAACTTGCGCAGCTCGTTGCACGAGTCGGCGCAAAATGCATCGAAGTGAGCGGCGCGGTCACTTGTTTTCCACGACTTGAGCCGGCTTTGACCGTGTGACAGCTCGCGCAATTCATACTTTGCAGATGCTTTGAATGCGTAAAAGTGGTCGTGTAAGCTTTCGCCCATTCGGATGTGCGGCTCGGAGTTCCCGGTTGATGACAGGTTCCGCATGACGCCATCGGATTGCTCGAACTCGTCGAATGACATTGATAACAAGTGACGTGCGCATTGGCTCCCGCAGGGATCGATAAACCGACGCCGCCGCGCGTCAATTTATGACAGGTCGCGCAGTTGGTTTGGCGCAAATGTTTGGCGTGATTAAACTGGACATTAAAACTTCTGAGCGCCGGAAACCGTTTGACGCCGGTCGTCGTGTGACAGATCGTGCAGATCGGATTTTTGTTGTCGGTAAACTGCTGAACGTGGCAGCCGGCACACGGCAGATGTCCCGAATATTTCGGGATCGGTGAATTGTCGGCGCGTTTATGACAGAGCAGACATGGCATCCGTTGGTGCATCGGATTCGAGTGTTTGAATTTTGAAAAATCCGTCTCCTGCGCCTTTGAAACGGGCATCAAAAAATATCCGAAACCTAAGCAGCAGCCGAGAAAAACGATCGCCCGAAAATATCGCGCAAAAATTGCGGCGCTGATTTTCGGCGGTTGTTTTTCTGTTCTTCGCTTCATAAATCAAATTCTATTTGCCCGCCAGATCCGCGATCGCTTTGAAATGCGAGGCGGGAATCGGCGATTTGCCGTACGAAAGATGACATTTCACGCATTGAAATTTCGGGTTCGTCTTACGCGAATCGATCTCAAAATTCAAGATTCCGCCGTCGTCGGACGTTTCCGTAATATGACAGGTATTACACGAATTAACCGGAACTTTCTTGGTTAAAGCGTCGGTCGTGTTCATCGCCGCGACATTGTGGCAGCTCGCGCAATCCATCTCGGCGTGACTGGAAAATTCGTGTCTGAACGTTGCCGAAGACTCTCGTTTGCGCCACGCGGTCAGCATAATTTTGTCCGTCACGCTCATCGCGGCGACGGTCCGCGCGTCGAAATCCATTTTTGTCACGGCCGGCGCAAGTTTATGACAAGCCGCGCAATTGCTCGGTTCGGGCAAAATTCCCGTGTCCGCCGAATGACAGGTGAAACACGTCGTATGTCCGGTCGGCACGGTTTTGAAAGTTCCCTTTTTGAGCCAGAAAGCATCGCCCAATTTCGCGGGCGGCTTCGTCACATATTCGTCGTCCGAAGCGCCTTGCGGTTCATACGTTTGGTGACAAACGACGCAGCTCTCACTGGCGGCGGCGCGTTTCAGCCCGATCTTCAAAAAAAGCGCGGCGCTCTGATCTTTCTCGAATTCGTTTTTGTTGGCGCCGACAATCTCGATATGTTTGTCGTGCGGAAACGAGATCGCAAAATCGGAAACCGCTTTTTTGCCTTTCGGCGATTGGTCAAAGATCTCGCGCGGATTCGGGAACGGATGGCGCGAGCTGTCGTTCGGCGACGGATTTGTGTGGCAGATCGAACAGATCGTCGGTTTCGCGCCTTTGAAAAATTGCTGGCGGTGACAGTTCAAACAAGATTCGTGACGCGGATAATCCGTGACATCGGGAAAAGCGTCGGTTTTTCTGACCGTCTTCCAATTTGATGACGGAAATTTGTGACACGAATTACACGCGAGTTTGTGTTTGTTATGCGGAAACTCGGAATATTTTGCCGGACGCGTTTCGGTTCGCGCTTTCGAGCGCGGCATTGCCGGGATTTCCGCGTTAACGACAAAACCCGGCGGAGCGACCCGCGAATAAATAAACCCGCACGAAACAAGGCAACAGAATATGACCAGCAAACCTGCCCGAATTCTCTTGATTTGATTTGTTTGATGTTTTGTCATCGAAAGGTTTTACCCGAAATATTCTTTCTATGATTCTAAGCAAATCCCGTTCCCGGTGCTGTGATGCGCGTCACATAGCGAAACTCGCCGGATTGGTAAGATAAGCCTTAATAAGTGTGAAAAAATTCGCAGTATGACGTGAGAAATTTCGATGTTGAAGTTGGTGTTTTTCGCGAAACCCCCTTCTTTTAGCTGATTTAGGGGGAATTCGGACACGGCATAGTTATTGCGACTGACGATAACGTCTTTATAAAAACCGGAGTTTTATAGCTCTAATACCTAAAATTTATGTCCACATTAGAAGAAACCGGAACTAAAATGATCGTTAATTCAGCTGCCCGGGAAAAAGTCGGCGAATCGATTTTCTCGCGCTTTTTGAAAATGCTCTGCTCGGTGCGTTTCGGCGTGATTTTGCTGATCTTGCTCGGGCTTGCCTGCTTTCTCGGAATGATCATAATGCAGCAAAACGTTGATGGTTTCGAGCGTTATTATGCCGACTTGAAACCGGCGCAAAAGCTCGTTTACGGCTCGCTCGGTTTATTCGATATTTATCATTCGTGGTATTTCAACGCGCTGCTGCTCGTGCTTTCGCTCAATATTATTCTGGCTTCGATCGACCGTTTTCCGAAAACCCGAATGGCGGTTTCAAAACCCGTTCTGACGCCGCCGCTGCGCTGGTTAAAAGATCAGGATCAAACAACTTCTTTGACGCTCGAAGGCGCAAGCCAGGAAGCGGTCGCCGCGCGAATCGTCGAAGCATTCAAAAAATCGAGTTGGCGAAAAACTACCGTCAGCGAAAAAAACGGTCGCACTTTTGTTTTTGCCGAATCGGGCGTCTGGAATCGTTTTATGTATCTCGCGGTGCACGTCGGACTTCTGACGATCTTTATCGGCGGATTTATGACCGGACAGCTCGGAAACACCGGACAAATGGCGCTGCAGCCGGGACAAAACTCAAACGAAATTTATG
>JBBQOA010000236.1:0-6857 GCA_038330465.1 Pyrinomonadales bacterium | reverse complement strand
ATGAAGCAACCGGACGCGGTGTATTTTTCGCGCTCCGCGAGGCTTGCAGCTTCGCGGAAGATATGGCGGAGATCGGTTTGTCGAAGGGCTTGGAGGGCAAGCGACTCGTTGTGCAGGGCTTGGGGAATGTCGGTTATCACTCGGCGCTTTTCTGTCAGCAAGGCGGCTGTCAAATTGTCGGAATTACCGAATATGAAGGCGCGATTCACAAAGCGGACGGCATTGATTTAGAGGATTTGATGCGGTTCCGCAAAGAAACCGGCTCGATTTTGAATTATCCGGGCGCAACCAATCTTAAAACCCGCGAAGAAGGTTTGGAAATCGACTGCGATATTCTGATTCCCGCCGCTCTCGAAAATCAGATTACGGGCGCCAACGCGCCGCGCATCAAAGCGAAAATTATTGCCGAAGGCGCGAACGGTCCGACGACCGCCGAAGCGGAAAAAATTCTGCTCGAAAAAAATGTCCTGATTTTACCCGACATTTATGCTAACGCGGGCGGCGTCACGGTTTCTTACTTTGAATGGCTCAAAAATCTCTCGCATGTTCGTTTCGGCAGAATCGGCAAACGCTTTGACCAAGCCACTTTCGGCGCGCTCGTCGGCGCGCTCGAAGAAGCGACCGGAAAATCTCTTTCCGCGCATCAGCACAGCTTGATCGTGCGCGGCGCCGACGAGATCGACCTCGTCAATTCCGGGCTTGAAGAAACGATGATCTATGCCTACCACGAAATCCGCGAAATCTGGAAAAGTAAAAAAGAGATCGAAGATCTGCGAACCGCTGCATTTATCAGCGCCATCAACAAAATCGCCGTTGCTTATGCCGAACTCGGTATTTTCCCCTAAGCTATTTTGTTCAAATTATTCAAGCTCGATTTAAGAAGTAAAAAAATAAAAAAGGCGACTGATTTCAGTCGCCTTTTTTATTTTTGAGGGCGGGTTAAATTTTAATATTCACTGCCGTAAAAATCCATATCGCCGATGTTGTCCTGAACGGAAACGACCTGCGTGTTGAAGGCATAGCGTTTTGAATTTATCGAAACCGTGACGGTTTGTCCGCTCTGGATTCCGTCAAAGCTGTATAAGCCGAATGAACTTGTTTTAGCGGTGTGGACGGTGCCGTTCGCTTCGGTCAAAATCACCTCTGCGTTGCGCAGTCCGCTGCCGTTTGAAGTTAAAACACGTCCGCTGACGGCGACCGAAGCCGCTGTCGGAATCGCATAGATCGGCGGCGGATTCGAAGCAAATGTGCCGGTTGCGGCAGCCGTGAACGATTGCAGGAAACCGCCTGCGCCGAGCGCCAAAGTCGGCGTGACGGATGAAAAGCTCAAAGCCATATTGCGTTGAGTGGTCAAACCGAACCGCAGAAAATCGGAAGAAAACGTCACGACGTGATCAGGTGTCGTGGCTGAAAATGTTGCCGAGTTGCCGCTGCCGACAATCGCGGGCTGGCTGCCGGAAGGCGAAATAACTGCAGTCAGCAAATTTGTCCGCAGTCCGGTACCGACACCTGAGGGCGCCGCCGTATCGCGAATGATTTGAACCGTCACGGTTTGATCGAACGGTTGGGTAAATGTTCCGGCAACATTTACCGCGGTTTGGGTCGTCGTTGTCGTCACAAATAAATGTGCGTTTTGAATCCCTGACAGCGAAGGGTCTAAGCTGGCGATGTTTGAATAAAAGAAGAAAATCGGCGAACCGCCGCCGACAGCGTTAAAGTTTGCGCTCGTAGCGTTATTGGTAAAAACGAAATCTTGTGTTCCGGTGCGCTCAACAAATTGTGCGAAAGTCGTTGTTTGAGCATTGATTGTCAAAAAGGACGAAAAAAACAATAATCCGAAGATTAAATTGGCAAACGCGATTTTTACGCGCGTAGATTTTAAAGATTGAAATTTCATACAGGTCTCCTCTGGAATTTGATTAAGAATGGCAGTGTTTGATGAATTAAACTTTTGTAAAAATCAATTGGGGTTTTACAGAAAAATATGTGGGCAGAATTACTTCTATTTGTAATCGTATATTATTTGTTTTCAAAAGTCTAGATATTTTTTAAAATTGTTAAACTTTTTTTGTTGAGTTGTTTTTGTCTAATCTGATAGACTTCAAATAGTTCTGGATGAATTTGAACTTCCGAAACTTCTGATCCTTCAAGCTTATTTGCCGAAACTACTGATTAATTCGACAAACAGATTTACAAAATTATGCTAAAACAAAGATATTACCGCCGGGCGTTGGTTCCGGTGATGATTGCGGTTCTTGGTTTGATGACGGCAGCGCAGGAAAAAAACATCACACCTGATTTGAGCGTCGTTGATGTCAAACTCGGCGACCGGGCTTCGGCAAGAACTTTTCTCGCTGACTTTCAGGCACGACAAGACGCCGATGGTCGTCCGATCTATTATTTTTACAATAAATTTGCCAATCAGGTGATGAAGCTCACGGGGACGTCTTTTGACGATCGTTTTTTTATCACCGAGATCGAAGTTTACAAGGTCAATAAAAGCTACACGGCAATTCATTTTCAAGCTGAAAACATAGCTTATTTCAAGACCGAGAAAGATATTTTTATCGGTTACAAGCAATCGAAAGCTTCGATGATCACGGGCATTCCGAACATTGACGGCAAGGATATGACGGGACCGAAAACCGTCATCAAAAAAATCGGCGAACCGAGCGAGGATATCAAGAATGATGAAAAAGAAACGCTCGTTTACAATTTGCCGAACTTTGAATTGCCCGTCGAAAACGGCAAAACGAATAACTTCGGCTATTCCGCGCAATACGAATTCAGCGAAGGCAAACTGAAAAGATTTATTTTGAAAATTTCCGATAAAAAATAAAACGAATTATTTTCAAACCGAAAAATGGTCTGAAACCGCGCAAAGAATCGTTCTTAGCGCGGTTTTATTTTTATCGGCAACTGCAAAAAATACGATTCCTGTCGTTATAGAATGAGCGATAATCAAAAACAATATGAATCAAAAAAATATTATTCCGATCCTTTTGGCAATCGTGGCGGGCGCGCTGGGCGCGTTGGTCGTTTGCACTTTTTTCTTTTTTTATTACAAACCCGCGCCAACCGCCGAAATACCGAAACCCGTTATGAATCAGGAATCAACGCCGCCGAAACCGACCGAGCCATCGCCGTTTCCGCAGGTCGAAATTAAAGAATCCGACGTTCTTTCAGTAACCATCGAAACCGTCTATAAAGGTTTTTACGCAGAAGGCGCGAAATGCCGGAAAAACTATCAGGAATATTTCAAAAACGCCGATGGCGTCGGCAGTTCGAGCTCGCCCTGCAGCGTGAAATTGACCATTGATCGTGACGGCAGCGCCGATAAACAAATCGAAGTCCGCCGTTACGACACGACTGCGAAAGAGTGGCGCATCGTCGAAAAAAGCGTCTGGAAGTCGAAAGTTTCGGTTGAAGAGTTTAAGGATTTGGCAAAATTGATCGTCAACAACGAGGCTTTCAAATCGTGGAACGATATGACGATGATCAATGTCAGTAATTGCAAGATCACCGTCAAACATTCAACAGGAACAAAATCGCCGATGAGCAATGTCGACGAAAAAACGACCGTTTTTCTGCCGATGGTCATTGCTTTCAAGGATTTGGACGCGAAGATCAATTGGGAGAAAGCCAATTAAAAAAGTTCCAAATTCCAAGTTTCAAGTCGGATTCATTTTTACTTGAAACTTGGAATTTGATTTATGTCCCGCAATAAAACCCGGCGGGCGAAATGCGGAACATAAAATACATGGCGCCTGAAACGGGCACGTGTGCCGCCCATCGCTCGAAACTGTTATTTTCCTAAATCCATCAGCACACACGGTCCGAGATCCGCCCCGTTTCCGTTCCCTTTTTTGTAAGTGTCTTTGACCGTTGCGACCGGCGATTTGCGCTCTTGCCGTAATGAATCGATTTTCGCGGCGCCGTTCATATATTCGCTAAAGTCGCCGTAACAATAGAATGCATAACCGGCGCCGTCCCGAATCAATAAAGAGCTGCGTTCCATTTTGTCCGGCAGACCGCCGGAAACGGTCACCGTCCGACCGTCTTTGCTCTCGTCATAATTTCCGACAATGTCTGAAACCGGCATCGTCAGCAGCGTCATATCTTTTGTCTCGGCGGCGTTCTTATTCGATTCCGCTGAACTGTTTGAAACATTCGCCGAATTTGTGTTTTTTTAATTCGCCGCGTTTTCAGCCGAAGTGCTCGCGTCTTTTCCGCAGGCAGTTAAAACCACTGCCAAAATTGCCGGTAACATTATCAATTTCATATTTTTTTCGCCTGTGGTTTTCAATTTACTTTTTGTAGCCGGCGGCGATGACATCGTCGCGGCGCGGGAAATGCAAGATTATGCCGAGCATTCCGAGTGCGAACCAGACGAAAAAATATTGATACGAAAAAGCGAACGCGAGGACGATGCCGAGCAGTGAAATCGCTTCGCAAAAGGCGCACGCAAGGATCAAGCCAGTTTGGACGTAGGCAATTTGCTGTTTTTCGATCGCCTGTTCAAACGAACGCTTTTTCATGACGAACGAAAGTGCGAGATTGGTCAGCGCCAAAAATGCAAAAGCGAGGACGATCGAGGAATTATCACCGAGCAGCGGTTTGGTGAAATCAAAGCGGAAAAGCTCGGGTTTCGAGAAAAAAGTGACGACCAAAAACATCAATTGCGAAGAAAGCAGCGCAAACCAAATGATCGCCAATGTTCGGTACTGTTGTTCGATATTTTTACTCATAATTTTTTAGTCAGAACCGCGCGAGCAGCTTTTACGTGGTTGCTTCGAGTTCTTCTTCCAAAAGCTGTCGTTCGTAAAGCGCCGCGTATTCGCCGCCCAAATTTATCAATTCTTCGTGCGTGCCGCGTTCGATAATTTGTCCGTCGTGCAGCACGCAGATCAGATCGGCGTCGCGGATCGTCGAAATGCGGTGCGAAACGATCAGCGTCGTGCGATTGTTGCGAACATCGCGCAGACCGTGGAGAATTTTTTCTTCCGTGTAAGTATCGACCGCCGACAGAGAATCGTCAAGAATCAAAATTCGCGGATCGCGCATGACGGCGCGGGCGATCGCGGTGCGCTGTTTTTGTCCGCCCGAAAGCGTGATGCCGCGTTCGCCGACGCGCTGTTCGTATTTATATTCAAACTCTGCGATGTCGTCGGCAAGTCCGGCGATTTCCGCCGCTTTTTCGACCGACATTTGTTCGCCAATCAATTGGTTTTTGGTTTTTGGTTTTTGGTTTTTGGTTTGTAATTTATGATCTGAAAACGCCAAATCCGACGAGTTCAACCCGCCCGCTACCGCAGGCGGTTCTGACCTTTTCTCGACTCCGAAAGCGATATTTTCGGCGATGCTGTCCGAGAAAAGAAAGGTTTCCTGCGGAACGAAACCGATCGATTGGCGAAGCTGTTCGAGTTTATAATGACGGATCGAAATTCCGTCGATCAAAACCGTTCCTTCGGGCGCGTCGAGAAGTCGCGGAATGAGCGTCACGAGTGTCGATTTTCCGCTGCCGGTTTTGCCGACGAGCGCGACCGTCGCGCCTTGTTCGACGGTCAGATTGATTTTTTCTAAAACAGGTTTACCGTTGTAGGCAAATGTCAGATCCTTGAATTCGATCTTGCCTTTGATCGAGGGCTGTTCTTTGGCTTGCGTCTCGTCTCTGATGGTCGGGATGGTTTCCAAAATGGCGTTAAAGCGTTTCAAACTCGCCGTTCCGCGCTGGTAAAGATTGACGACGTAGCCAAGCGCAATCAGATACCAGATCATTCTTTGAAGATAAAGAATGAACGCCGTGAAATTGCCCGCCGTGAGTTCGCCGCGCACCGCCATCGGGACGCCGACCGCGACGATGATCACGAAACCCAAGCCGATAAAGAAAAACAAAAGCGGACGCATCGCCGCCGCATATTTGACGAGCTTCAGATTTCGTTCGGCATATTCGCGGTTGAGTTCCTGAAATTTTTCGATTTCCGCCTCTTCCTGCGCGTAGGCGCGAATGACGCGGACGCCCGACAAATTTTCCTGCGCGCGTGCCGTGATGCCCGAAAAATATTCCTGAATTTTTTCGAATCGCACGTGAATCTGTTGACCGAGATATTTGACCGTGAGAGAGACGAGCGGCATCGGGATCAGCATCAAAAGCGTCAATTTGACGCTGACGTTGAGCATGATCGGCAGGACGATGATGAGCGCAAATATCGCCTGAAACGAATAAAGGATCATCGGTCCGACGATTTGCCGCACCGCGCCGAGATCGTTGGTCGCCCGCGCCATCAGATCGCCGACGCGGTTATTATGGAAAAATTCGAGCGGTTGATCGATCAGCGCCGCATAAAAATCGCGGCGCATATCATATTCGATGTGGCGCGAAGCGTTGATCAAAAGCCGCCGCTGCCAGAACAAAAAAACCGCGCTGACGGCGCTCGCGCTCAAAATCAAGAAGACGTGAATGCTGATCTTTTCGACGGTCAAAGATTGGTTATAAAGACTGATCTTGATGTCGTCGATCGCGTCGCCGATCAGATAGGGAACATAAAGCCCGAACAGCATCCCGAAGAAAATAAAGACAACGCCGAAGATGACATTCCATTTATAAGGTGTGAAATAACGCGCGAATTTTCTAATTTCTTCCATTTCGATTTCTTGCAGATGATTTTTCTGACTTCCCGGACAACGACATCATTTTGTTAGTAAATTAATAAAAATTGTAATTCAATTCAAAAAAAAATTCTGCTTTGCCGGCTGAATCCGGAAGCGATTTTAATTTTTCTTGCAAAATAAGAAATATTTTGTCAGAATAACCGCCATATTTACGCATTATATTTTATAGTACTCGCCATGATTTG
>JBBQOA010000235.1:0-6885 GCA_038330465.1 Pyrinomonadales bacterium | reverse complement strand
AGTTGAATCGCTGAAAGGGACATTTATCCCAAATGATGTCCGCGTCACGACCACGCGAAATTACGGCGAAAGTGCCGCCGAAAAATCGAACGAATTGCTTTTGCATATGTTGATCGCGATCGCATCGGTTTCGGTTTTGATCATGCTCGCGCTCGGAATTCGCGAATCGGGAATCGTTGCGATCGCCATTCCCGTGACGCTTGCATTAACTCTCGCGGTTTTTTATTTTTATGGTTACACATTAAACCGGATCACGCTTTTCGCGCTTATTTTCTCGATCGGAATTTTGGTCGATGATGCGATCGTCGTCGTCGAAAATATGACGCGGCACTACGGTTTGCCTGAAAACTATGGTCGTCCGCTCGTCGAAATTGCCGTTGAAGCGGTTGACGAAGTCGGAAATCCGACGATTCTAGCGACGTTTGCGGTCATCGCCGCGATTTTGCCGATGGCATTTGTCAGCGGTTTGATGGGTCCGTATATGCGTCCGATTCCGGTCGGAGCATCAGCCGCGATGATTTTTTCGATGATCGTCGCGTTTGTCGTGACGCCCTGGGCGAGTTTGAAATTGCTCAAACGCAATGTCAAACACGAACACGGCAAGGAAGGCTTTACGACGCGGCTCTACCGCAAGGTGATGCACGCGATCATTGCTGAACCTTTCTGGCGTTATTCTTTTTTAGCGGGTGTCGTTTTCCTGCTGCTCGCGGCATCGTCGCTTGTTTTGTTGAAATTTGTGAAGGTAAAAATGCTTCCGTTCGACAATAAAAGCGAGTTTCAATTGATCGTTGATATGCCCGAAGGCTCGACGCTCGAACAAACCGCCGCCGTCACGCGCGAGCTCGCGAGTTATGTCGGGACAGTTCCGGAAGTTGTTGATTATCAAATGTATGTCGGCACCGCATCGCCCTATAATTTCAACGGATTGGTCCGGCATTATTTCTTGCGGCGCGGCTCAAATGTTGCGGACATTCAGGTTAATCTGCTTTCAAAAGACGAGCGTTCGGCGCAAAGCCACGATATCGCCAAACGCGTTCGCGAACCGCTTCAAAATATTGCCAAAAAATACGGCGCGAACCTTAAAATTGCCGAAGTTCCGCCCGGTCCGCCGGTTCTGCAAACGATCGTCGCGGAAGTTTATGGTCCGAATTATCAACGCCAAATCGAAATTGCCCGACAAATTCGCGGAGTTCTTGAAAGCACCGACGGCGTTGTTGATGTCGATTGGTATGTCGAAGACAATCAGACGAAATACAATCTGAAAATCAACAAGGAAAAAGCCGCGATCAACGGGATTTCAGCCGAACAGATCACGCAAACTCTGCGGCTCGCCGTTGACGGAATGAACGTCGGTCTGCTTCATTTGCCGAACGAAAAAGAAGATACATACATAAATTTGCGGCTGCCGAAAGCGGTCCGTTCAAGCCTTGCTGATATTCAGCAAATCAAGGTTATCGGAAATCGCGGAAATCTTGTTTCGGTCAGCGAGCTTATCACCGTTCAGGAACTTAACAACGATAAAAGCATTTATCATAAAAACCTGATGCCAGTCGTTTATGTGACGGCGGATGTTGCCGGAGCTGTCGAAAGTCCGGTTTATGCGATCTTGGGTTTGAATGACAAAATCGGTGAAATAAAATTGCCCGAAGGCTACGCGCTCGAGAGATTCGTCGCTTCTCAACCGTTTTTAACTGATAAATACTCGATGAAATGGGACGGTGAATGGTATATCACATACGAAGTATTCCGTGATATGGGCATTGCATTTGCAGCAGTTATGGTTCTGATCTACATTCTCGTCGTCGGTTGGTTTCAGTCCTTCAAAACTCCGCTTACGATCATGGCAGCGATTCCGTTTTCGCTCGTCGGAATCTTGCCGGCACATGCTTTGATGGGCGCGTTTTTTACGGCGACGTCGATGATTGGTTTTATTGCCGGTGCGGGAATTGTCGTGCGAAATTCGATCATTCTGGTTGATTTCGTTGAGCTGCGTATGAAACACGGAATGTCGCTCGTCGATGCCGTTGTTGATGCCGGTGCGGTTCGTTTTCGCCCGATGCTTTTAACTGCCGCCGCCGTTATTGTCGGTTCAGCCGTGATGCTTTTCGACCCGATTTTTCAGGGTTTGGCAATTTCCTTAATGGCTGGCGAAGTCGCTTCGTTATTGCTTTCGAGAATGGCTGTGCCGGTTTTATTTTATCTCAGCGAACGCAAAAAACATCCCGAAACGGCGACGAGATCGGACGAAAAGATCATTCTGTGTCCAACGGATTTCAGTTCGCAATCGGCAATCGCGCTCAAATATGCGGATAAAATTGCCAAAGTTTTTGGCGCGAAACTGGTCGTTTTGAATGCCTACGAAGCCGATTTGCCGCCATATTTCACCGAATCTCAGCTTGAAAAAATTTCCGCCGAAAAAAAACAAATCGACGATGCGCGAATTCTTCAAATCGAAGGTTTTGCAAAGGAAAATCTCGGCGCTGAGAGCGAATTTGCAGGCGTTGTCGTTGATGATGACCCGACCGCCGCCATTTTGGAAGAAGCCGAAAAATCGGAGACAATTCTCATCGCACTCGGCAGCAGGGGACTGAGCGGTCTGCGAAAATTAAGGTTTGGCTCGGTTGCCGAAGTAATTTTACGAGAAAGCAAATCGGCAGTTTTAACCGTCAATCAAATGGTCGAACCGATCGATAACATCGAGTTGAAAAGAATCTTGTGTCCGGTTGATTTTTCAAATGAGTCTGAAAATGCTTTAAGATTTGCGGTTGATCTGGCTGGCAGGTTTGAAGCTCAATTGTCTGTAATTCAAGTTTTGGCGAAGGGCGAAGACCTCGAAAAATCTCCGAAATTGTGCGATTGGGTTTCGGGAGATTCGAAAAAAACTTGTAATTTACAGGAAATCGTCAAACACGGCGATTTCATCGAACAAATTTTTGACGAAATTACCAGGCAAAATGCTGATTTGATTGTTATCGGAGTGAATCATCGTATTTTTAATGATGAAACATTCGGAGAAAAAACATCACACATCATCCAAAATGCTCCTTGTCCGGTTATCACAATTAATGAGAAATGATTCAAAAACTTATTTTTCATCTAAATTCCGACGTGCTCTGAACGCCGGATCAAGCTGGATGGCGCGTTGAAAATGTTTTTCGGCAAGTTCGTTCATCCCGACATTTTGCAGGCGAAGTCCGACCATCCATTGAAAAAACGGATCCGCCGGCGTGTATTGGTCGGCTTGTTTTTCATACGCGGCTGCCGTCTCGGATTGCCCCAAAGACAAGGCGGCGCCGGCAAGCAGATTATTCGTGATCGGAAGACCTCGATTACGCGCGAGGGCATCACGCCAGACGGCAACGGCTTCTTGTTTCCGACCGAGTTGCCAGAGCGATTCGCCTTTTTCTTCGCGGGCGAGAATTAATTCGGGCGCGACTGTCAGCGACTGATCGAGACTTGTTAAGGCTTGGTCGTAGCGCCCTAAACGGTTGAGGATCGAGCCGCGGTAATAAAAACTTAGGGCTTTTGCCTGCCCCTTCTGATGTTCAGCGGCGACGGCAAGCAGTTTAACGGCTTGTTCCGTGTTGCCCGACAGATATTCAAACCACGCGAGTTTTGGAATCGCGTCGCTGTTCACGAACAGCCCGCCGTTGACCGCCACTTGCAGATGTTTTGTTCCCTCGGCGATGTTTGTACGGTCGATCGGGCTCAGCCATTGATCGGGTTTTGTCTGTGCGAGCGCGAGTTCGTCGGGAAGTGTTATATTTTGAAAAGCGCGTCCACCCGCCGATTCGTGGTAATGAATCCAGCCGCTATGAATATTCAAACCGATCCACACCAATGAGAATATCAAAAATATCCATCCAGCTTTTCGGATCTTGCCGGACAACTTTAGATTAAATCGGTAAAAAGATAGATCGTTAGCACGAAACAGACGCAGTGATCGAAGCGCGAGAAACGTCGTGACGGTCGCAATGCCGAGTGCCATTAACATCGGAACCAATTGATAAACATCCCAAACCGCCAAAAAGCTCGCCGCAAAAACGAATGCTCCGACGAATTCTTCAATCCACGTCAGCGAATAGTTTTTCTTGATCGTTTTCGGAACTACGATCGAGGGTTTGCCGAAACCGAAATATAAAGCGTCGTTCGGACAGACGCTGACACAATCCATACATTTCATACAGCCTGTATCGACGACCATTCCGTATTGTTTGACCTCGCTGTGAACGAGAACGTTTGAAGTGCAGGTTGCCGTGCAATGTCCGCATTGATTGCAGGCGTCGGTAACGCGGATCTTTCCGGGTGATATTTTGTCGGCGAGACTAAAAAAACCGCCGTACGGACAGGCGTAAGTGCAGAAACCTTTCGATCCTAAAAAATAGACGGTCATGAATCCGCAAATGAAGAGAAAAGGAATGGCGACCGAGACGGACGGGAAAGTTGTCCAAAAATCGTTGGTCACCAGGTGATTTGTAAATTGCGGAAGGATCGCTTCGTTTTTCGGGGCTGTAAAAAATCGATACGCAGTCGGATAAACAAACATATAAAGCGCAACTATCAGCGGTACAAAAACCAGCAGTCGCGAGCGAAACGGCTTTGGTGTGAGTCCGAATTTTTTGAGCAGCCAGGCGCAGAAATCCTGAAGCGCAAGAATATGACAGCCCCAACCGCAAACAAAACGCCCGAAAATAAGCGTTCCCAAGATCGCCAGCGTAAAAAATATAAATCCCGCATTGACCGCTCCGGTTTGAAGCGTCTGCATTGTTTCAGAAGGCTCGATCGGTGAAATTGTTTGCCCTGAAATCCACCACTGAATGATGTGTCCGATCATTAATAATGTCAGTGTGATGAGCGCCGCTGCTCTCCAGCGACTTGTTCTTGAGCTTCGAATTCCATTTTTTTGTGATTCGGAATTTTTTAAAATTGGGAGTTGGATCGACCGCTTTTTTTTTATTTCGGGGCTTGTACAACCACTTTTCATAAATCAATTCTCAGTTCTTTTCGAGTACTTTGGTAGAAACACATATTATACCTGACTTGATTAAAGTACCTAAAAGAGTGTATAAAAAAAGTGAATATCTTCGAAACCAATACAATTTTGAGTTTATCAATTTTAAAATTCCAAGCGACTTGAAACAGAAATTATGTTAAAAACAATTATTATCGCTTTGCTATCGTTGCAAATGCTCTTTAGCACCGGTTCGGGTAATTTATTAACCGGGCTTAACCAAAAGACCTCGGAAAACAATACCGGGACTCTTGAAAAAATGATCGTGGCGAATGGCAGTATCGCGATGAATCTTGATTTGAACCGTCTCAACGGAAGTCGTTCTCGCGTAAAAACCCCGAAGTTGAGCGAACTGCGTTTTGATGCGGAACCCAATTCGTTTTTTACTGTTCTGGTTTTTAATGACGAGTTGCGCGGTCCGTTGCCGAGTTCGATGGGACTCGTACCTCAAAATTCGGCAAATCTTCCGGCAAAATTGAGCGGTTCGTTTCAACAGCTCGTTGTCGAGAATATGCCGTGGGGTGAACCATATGATCTTGTTGTTCGCGACGGGAAAACGGGTTTTGTCTTTTTCAATGTTGAAGGACAGCAATTCGAATATAAAGCCGGTGAACATTTGCTGAATGTTCAGACCGGAAGGTTGCTGATCTCGAAAGAATTTGCCGCTGAACTGGGGCGTCCTTCCGAAACCGGCGCGGTGGTTGGAAAAATCTCGATTTCGGCGACTATGCGCCCGATCGAAATAACTCAATATGTTGACGGTGAAGTTAAATCGGATGTCTTGCCGGCGATTCGTGATAATTTTACGGGATCCGTTCCGGGACCGGATGTTATTGTTGGCGATTTAAGTGGTTTAGCCCAATTCGGCAGTAGCAGCGGCACGCAAGTCGGACTTGCCGTCGGAACCGATTCTTGTAATTTCGGCACGGTCGACTTGGGTTGGTTTGCATTACCAAGTAATGACCATCCGGTGATTCCGCAAAATCTTTATCGGATGAGCGGCGGAGCGACCAATGATGAACGGTTTGAACAAATTGGTCAATCGAGCGTCAAGCATGCTTTTACGGCACTGACAAATAACATCTGTAGTTTAGGCTGTAACGGTGTTGGCGGCACGCGTCTTGGTTCAGGATGTTCCGATCCTTATTCAGCGAGTCTTAATGCCGGACCCAATCTTGGTTCGCGTGCTTGGATCAACCCGTTTACGGGTGCTTACCCGCGCGGAGATTCAGCCGATAATCCAAATAATCACAGCGGTCACACGCACCTCGGACCGTCGCACAGAATTTTGACCGAGATCAATGATCTGAGTACGGCATTGAATCCGGGCGCGACCTATTTTGCTGAATCCCAGTATGTTACTCCGCACGAATTTGTCTGGTGTCAAGCGAATCCGACCCAGTGCAATATGAACAACAATGTCTCGTACCGAAAATATTCTGTTTCAGGGACCACCAGTCCTTTCAGTTTTTCGACTTCAACTTCGACAGTGCGGTCAAAAGCGGCAGTATCAGCTTGGACGGGAGCGGCTTTTGCTGATATAAATCCGTCGCCGGGTACTGATGGGATTGGAACTATTGCTTATAAAGTGACGAATCCTTCAGCCGGAGTTTGGCATTATGAGTACGCGATTTACAATCAGAATATGGATCGCGGTTTTCAATCTTTCGATGTTCCGCTCGGAGCCGGCATTGTTTTAAGCAATATCGGATTTCACGCGCCGCCGCAGCAACCCGGTTGGACATTTGATGGAACGGCGGGAAACACAGGATTTAGCAGTGCACCGTGGACTCAAACACAGACAGCGCTTTCGATGAATTGGAGTTCGGAGACCTTAGCCCAGAATCCGAATGCGAATGCTATTCGATGGGGAA
>JBBQOA010000234.1:0-6907 GCA_038330465.1 Pyrinomonadales bacterium | reverse complement strand
GGTCTTCGCACCATTTCGGAAGTTCGATCTTCCAATTTGCCGAAGTTGCTTCACTCGGCGGCAAATAATCGGGCAAAATTCCTTTGTGCGAATTTTCCAACACAATATGCCGCTGTCTCGCCAAAATCTTTTGGCGAGGCGTAAATTCCGCGTTTAGCGGTAAAAAGAATTCCGCGAAATCTTTTGTTAGTCGATAATCGTTCGGCGCGTGATTGATCCGCGCGTCAACTTTCAGTTCGGTTGTCGGTGTCATTAATTCCTCCTTTATGTTCACTATTTCGAACAGCTGTTCTTCTTTACGAACTCAGTATAAATTGTTATACAACATTGTAAATAATAATTTTTAGACTGTTCGGGATTTCGAACATTTTTTCACAATCTCGAACACGCTTGCAAAACCGATAAATCACGGCTAGA
This sequence comes from Pyrinomonadales bacterium, assembly GCA_038330465.1. Classification (GTDB taxonomy): domain Bacteria; phylum Acidobacteriota; class Blastocatellia; order Pyrinomonadales; family Pyrinomonadaceae; genus JAFDVJ01. The sequence continues at coordinate 6,490 of JBBQOA010000234.1, read as the reverse complement.
CTGTTTCAGTCAATAAATATCGAGTGTTTTGGATTTTTAAAAATGTCTGAGAGTAAAAATACAGTTGAACGAACGCTATCGATTCTTGAAACCGTTGCCCACAGCACGAACGGTTTGACAAATTCTGACATCAGCCGCCGCTTAAAGATCCCGAAAAGTTCGGCAAGCTACATTCTTCGCGTGCTTGAAAAACGCGGTTATCTTTTGCGTGAAACCGATTCGGGAAAATATCGTCTGGGCTTGAAATTGATGAGTTTGACGCGCGAAGTTTCGACGCACATGGACGTTCGCGAAGTGGCACGACCGATCATGGAAGATTTCGTCAAAAGAACAAATCTTTCAACGCATCTTGCGGTTCTCGATAACGGGCGCGCCGTTTATGTTGAAAAGGTCGAGAATCAGAACAGCTTTATCAAGATGGATATATGGGTCGGGCATCGGCTGCCGATCCATTCGACCGCGATCGGCAAAGTCTTGGTTTCGCAAATGCCCGAACCAGAAGTTTCAACGATCTTAGAGCTTCGCGGAATGGAAAAGAAAACGGCGAAAACCATCACAAACCAGAAGAAATTTTTAAAAGAATTGGACAATGTGCGAAAATTCGGGTTTGCTGTCGATAACGAAGAAAACAGTTTTGATGTGCGCTGCGTCGCTTCTCCGATCTATAATTCAGAGGGTCGGATCATCGCCGCGCTCGGGACATCAGACACGATCATTCGGCTCGACGAAACCAAATTGCCAAAAATCGTCGAACTTGTAAAAAATGCCGCATTAAAGATTTCAAACCACTTCGGATACGATCAAACCAAATAAATTTTCTTTAACTTCAATTTAGGTCTGCACACTGTCAATAGGCTCCCAGAGCTCTATTTTGTTGCCATCTGAGTCCATTATATGAACAAATTTTCCATACTCAGAATTTTCAATTTCATCAACAATCGTGACGCCATTTTCTTTTAATTTATTTACGAGTCCTTCAATATCTTGAACTCGATAGTTAATCATAAATTCCTTTTTTGAAGGGGCGAAGTATTCACTGCCTTTTTTAAAAGGACTCCATTGAAGAGCGTTTATCTCGTCAGGTTTGTTAATGTTTCTAGATTCAAAAGTCGAACCATAATCATTGGTTTCAAGTCCCAGGTTCTTTTGATACCATTCTCTCGTTTCTTTGGGATCGTCAGAAAAAAAGAAAATTCCGCCAATTCCCGTGACCTTTGGGGTTGTGTCGTTTGTTGAATCTGTGTTTGTTGTTTCTTTTTTTTGTTCTTCCATTTTATTTGTTATTTTATTTGTCGAGTTGCAACTTGTCAGAATTGTGACATTCGCGCATTGTTAATTTCAGTAACAAAATCGTTTATGAATTTTTTGTTGGGGAAAGATTTCCATAACAAATTCTTAAAGTACATTTCTCAATTATGATTTGAGAAATGTATCACAGATGAAACAGCATTGCAAACAATAAAAAAAAGACAAAGCCAAAACGCACGTCTAAATCAAAACGTCAAGGATGATTCTTCGCCCCTTCCGGCAAATTCCCGTGATAGGTTTCGCCGCCCGCTGCCATAAACTCTTGTTAAGAAGGTGAGCAACTGTCATGAGATGAGAGTATTCGCACAGAGTCCGCGCCTTTAGTTTGGCTTTCCGCCAGCGAAGCGAAGGCGGAGTTTACGATAAATCGTGAACTCCGCCGCGAATACACAAGACGACGGCACTTTTGCTCACCTACATAACTAACTTAAGAAATAGTTAGGCTTTTGGCTGATTTCGCTGGTTGATTGTCGTATGTTCCGCCATCATCATTCGTTCTCCGCAATCCGGCGAAACATCAATTGATGTTTCTTCTGCTTCCTTTTTGGTTTGTGCGGGAAGCAAAAACACCACCACCAAAGCAAATAACGAAAGGATCGCGCCGACCCAAAAGACGCGATGGATCGATGCCGCCATTGCCTGCTGCAAGACCCGCAAAGTTTCCGGCGAAATTTTTGCCCTTGCGCCCGGATCAACCAGCGCGTTCGGATTTTCGGCAAATTCTCTTGCTTGTTCGACCGTAAAATTGGCATTCCCGTTTTGAGCGGCGGCATTTAATTGGGTTGCCAGACCGGCGGTCAAAAAGGCGCCCATAATAGCGACGCCGAAAGCACCGCCGATCGCTCTTGAAAATTGGTTCAGCGAAGTCGCGATGCCGAGTTTTGAACGGTCAACCGCCTGCTGAACGGCGATCAAAAGCGTCAGCATCGTTAAGCCTAAACCGGCGCCGATCAGAATCAAATCGATATATAACCAGTAACGCGGCGTTTCGATCTGGAACATTGCGAGAAAAACAAAACCGATCGATAAAATTATAAAACCAATGATCGTAATATTTCGATAACCGACCTTGAGCAACAGACGACCGCCAAGAACCGACATCGAAACCCAACTCAACATTAAAGGCGTCAGCAGCGAACCGGCTTGCGTCGCAGTCGAACCGAGCGCGCCCTGCGCAAAAAGCGGAATAAAAGAAATTGCGCCGAACATCGCGACGCCTGCCAGAAATCCGGCGCTGACCGCGACCGAGATCGTCCGATTTTGAAAAAGTTCAAAAGGAATAATCGGATCTTTCGCGCGTTTTTCAACCCAAAAGAAAATTAACAGCAAAATGACCGCGCCGCTGATCAGTAACAGATTTTCGGGCTTCAAAAGCGTCGTTAAAGACGCGCCGCCTTCGACCAGCGCGAGCATCAAAAGGCTGATCGCAATCATCAAAAGTCCCGCGCCCGCATAATCAATTTGTGGTTTTTTGGTCAGTTTCGGCTCTTTCAAAGAAAAACCGATGATGATCGCGGCGAGAATTCCGACCGGAAGATTGATAAAGAAAACCCAGCGCCACGAAATTTGATCGGTGATAAAACCGCCGACGAGCGGACCGACAACGCTCGAAAGTCCCCACACTCCGCCGAAATAAGCCTGCATCTTGGCGCGTTCTTCAAGTGTAAAAATATCACCGATGATCGTCATTCCGAGCGGCACCAGCGCACCCGCGCCGAGTCCCTGAATCGCGCGAAAAAGAATCAGCTCCGTCATCGAAGTTGAGAGACCCGATAGCAGCGTGCCGATCAGAAAGATCGCGATCCCGAGTTGATACAGCAAACGCCTTCCGTAGAGATCCGACAGTTTCCCCCAGACCGGAACCGTCACGGTCGAAGTCACGAGATATGCCGAAAAGACCCAACTGTAATGATTGATTCCGCCAAGCGAGGCGATCACGGTCGGCATCGCCGTGCCGACCACGGTCGCCTCAAGCGCGGCGATAAACATTCCGGTCATCACGCCGACCGTCACCGCCCAACGCCTTTTCGAGGACATTTCGAGCAGCGGTTTTGCGATTATTATTGGTTTCGTGTTTGAAGTTTCTTCCACCTTTTTCCGGTTTCCTTATTTTTTTTCTGTTCTTATCTTAAGTTGTGGTAAAACGGTTGAAAAGATTGAGATTCATTTTCCGAATTTTTGTCGATCTTGTTCGCCGAGCTCGCCGATTTTTGTCATTAAAAAGTCACCGATTTCCTTATGCGTTCTGAGGCGGTCGCTTTTTTCGTAAAATTCTGAAAAATCGATCGGCTCGCCAAACCAGATCCGCACCTTTTCGCCGCCCGTCCAGTTTCCCAAAACCTGTTTCGGCAAATCATTGCCCAAACCTGTAATAAAGACCGGAATGACTTGCGGATTGGCGGCATAAATAACTTTGCCGATGCCGGGTTGAGCCGGCAGTAGCTTGTATGGATCTTCGTTTAAGTTGCGTTTACCTTCCGGATGAAAACCGATAATTGTCCCGTGACCGACCGTGGCGATCTCAATCAAGCGCCGCAAACTGAATTTGTCGAATTCACGCTTTGCAGCATCTTTTTCTTCCCGAAAAAAAGGCGGATACATCGAAAACCAACCCATCACAAGATTCACCAACCAGCCGAGCGGACTTGTGTAAAAAAACTTCGCGCGAACCGGAAAATAAAGGTTCATCGGTCGTTTTGTTTGCCTGAAAAGAACCGATGAAACCGTGTACATATCAAAAAATGAACGATGGTTGGCGACCAGCAAAAGCGGTTTTTCGACATCCGTATCGTTGACGTTTTCGAGCCCGAAAACATTCATCAGATTATATGTGCAGAGCTTGATCCAAAGCGATCCGAGATGGCGCTGGCAAAACGTCCAAAAGCGTTTCCACGCGCCTTGATTCATTTTATGCGTCAATTTGAAACCGATCTTTTCGGTCGTGCCTAAAACCGCCAACTCTTCGGCGCTCGGATTGCTCAGCTCTTTTGGAATCGCAATTTGCGTTTTTCGTTTGGTTTCTAAACTATTTTCCGACATACAAAAAAAGTTTATATTACCATTTCAAATGTAAATATTTGTAAAGCGTCGATAGAAAAATCAGAAAATAATATTTTCCGATAGACAATTTTTTGGATTTAATTCAATATTAACCTACAATCTCGCAAGTTTTTGCGAATCTCTTTTTCAAAATTCAAATTAATCAAAATTTTTATCAGTAAAGTTTGATTTGGAACTTTGTTCATTTTCCATAAATCAAACAAAACCCCGGCAAAAATTTATAGGAGCAAATGATGTGTAGAAGTATTTTTCGATCCGTTTTACTTTTTGTAACGACGCTGTTTTTGGTTTCGACAATTTCGGCAGCTGATTCAGCTGATACCGTTTGGCAGGAAACCGATGCCTCCGAGCTTCAATTACGAACCGCCGAACGAACGATCGTTCCGAAGTCTTATCGAACATTCAGTTTGAACAAAGACAATCTGCTTTCAATTTTGAGCAAAGCACCTTTGGAATTTACGGGTGCCGCTCGAAACAGCGAAATAATTTTAACTCTGCCGATGCCCGACGGCAGTTTCCAGCGTTTTCGGATAGAAAGATCGCCGGTCGTCGAAGCCGGTTTAGCGACGAAATATCCGCAGCTCGGCGAAACCTATCGCGGTCAGGGCATTGACGATCCGACGGCGACTGTGCGATTCGACCTTTTGCCGACCGGATTTCACTCGATGATCCTTTCGGCATTCGGGACGGTTTTGGTCGATCCGTATTTTAAGACGGGCGATACCGAAAATTACATCAGCTATTTGAAAAAAGAAGCCCCGCGAACGGAAAACTTCATTTGCGAATTCAACGAACAAAAATCTTTGAGCGAAATTCTTTCGCCTGAACAATTGCTTTCGAGCGATATTTTGCCGGAACAATCGGAAAACGTCATTTCCGGAACACAGCTTCGAACTTATCGTCTGGCTTTGGCGGCGACTAATGAATATGCCGTCGCGGTCGGCAGCAACACGATCGCCGGAACGCTCGCCGCGCAGGTTTTGATCATGAATCGCGTCAACGGCGTCTATGAACGCGACCTCGCGATCCATATGAATATCATCGCCAATAACGATCTGATCGTTTATGCCGGAGATAATATGAATTGCACCGGCGGTGTCGCCTGCACGAGTACGAATGATCCTTACACAAACAACAACGGCAGCACGATGCTGACCGAAAATACTAATAATCTTAATACGGTCATTCAAACCGCCAATTACGACATCGGTCACGTTTTCTCGACCGGCGGCGGCGGCGTCGCAGTTCTAAACGGACCGTGCGGAAGCAACAAAGCTCGCGGCGTGACCGGCTTAACAAATCCGATCGGCGATGCGTTCGCGATCGATTATGTCGCCCACGAAATGGGACATCAATGGGGCGCAAACCATACTTTTAACGGGTCGGTCAGTAATTGTGCGGGCGGCAACCGAAGCCCTTCGTCTGCTTATGAACCCGGCAGCGGCATCACGATCATGGCTTACGCCGGAATTTGCGGCAATCAGGATCTGGATCGCCACAGTATTGACACATTTCACGTCAAAAGTCTGGAAGTGATCGTCGCCTACAGTCAAACCGGAAACGGCAATACTTGCGCGGTGACAACATCGACCGGAAACACGCCGCCGACCGTCACGTCGGTTGGCGGAACATCGTTCAATATTCCAAAACAAACGCCATTTGCATTAACGGCAAGCGGAACCGATGTCAACAATGATTCTTTAACTTACGACTGGCAGGAATATGATCTCGGCGCATTAACGACCGCCGTTCCGAATTCAGATGCGGGCGGCGCAATTCCGATTTTCCGCCCGTATGTGCAGACGGTCAGCGGAACGCGAACATTTCCTTCGCTGCAATATATTTTGAATAATGCCAATATTCCGCCTTCAACTTTTGATTGCGGTCGTGCGACGCCTTGTTTGACGGGCGAACTGCTTCCCGCAATTTCCAGAACGATGAATTTTCAGGCGGTTGCCCGCGATAACCGCGCCAACGGCGGCGGGATCAACACGGTCACCGCGCAAGTCATCGTTGACGGAAATTCCGGTCCATTTGCGATCACTTCTCCGAATACGGGCGTCACGGTGGCAAACGACGTTCCTTTGACAGTTACCTGGAATGTTGCTAATTCGACCGCCGC
>JBBQOA010000233.1:0-6914 GCA_038330465.1 Pyrinomonadales bacterium | reverse complement strand
GGTTTCACAACTTTGACAGTTTTTAGTTCTTCATCGCAAATATGAATTTCGGTCGCCGCATCGCCGAAAACATTTTTTGAAATTTGGGCGGCGAACTCTTTCAAATTGTCAGCGGTCGCCGGGTCGTTTTGTTTATCCTTTTGGATGACCATTCGCACTTGATAAGTTGAACCGGATTTGTCGAGCTGAACGGTTTTTGGTTTGCCGTCAAAAAAGCCTTCTTTGACCAGATAATCGCCGAGTTTTCGGGCATCGGCTTCGTTTGAATTATTGGTATAATAAACTTCGCCGCCGTTAAATTCGAGTTTTGTGCCGTAGTTGCTGCAAGCCAGTCCGATAGCGAGTAAAATTGCGATTGCCAGAATGCCGCCGAAATAATTTTTGGTTTTGATAATTTTGTCCTCCGTTTTTTTTGTGTTGATTTGCCGAAAAGCATAGCCGATAACTTCCGACAAATCAAGCAAATTTTGTGTCCAAAGAGAGATTGATTTGATTTATCTGAAAACGATGAGGAAAATATTGGTTTACCGGTGGATTTTTTTTGAGATTTTTGACAAAGTTATTTCTTTGAAATCTTTATTCGGATTTTGGTAAATGCAGGAAACATTTTAGATGCCGCGATTTGAACACAGATTTTTGGTGCCGGAAAGCGACATTGACGAACTCGGTCACGTTAATAATATCGCCTATGTTCGCTGGGTGCAGACGGCGGCGGTCGCGCATTGGTTTGACGCGACGACCGATGAGCAACGGCAAAAATTTATTTGGATCATGCTGCGCCACGAGATCGATTACAAAAAGCAGGCTTTTGCGGGCGAAGAAATCATCGCGACGACGTGGGTTGGGACGTGGACGGCAGTAACCTGCGAAAGATTTGTCGAAATAAAGCGCGGCGCGGATTTACTGGTAAAGTCGCGAACTGTTTGGTGTATGATCGACCGCCAAACATCGAAACCGACGCGCATCTCAGCGGAACTGAAAGAATTGTTTAATTGAGGTGAGGTATGAAGATTTTGCAGATTTTAGTTTTGATATTTGGTTTGGCTGTTTTTGTAAATGCGCAGGGAAAAGTTACTTTGTTAAGTGGAATTGTTTATAACTTAAATAAAAGCGTGCTTTCATTAACCGCGGTAACCGTAACAGGTTCAAATAAACTCATATACAAGACTATTACAGATGAAAAAGGTTTTTATAGAATCTGGCTTCCAATTGGAAAATAATGGAGCTGTATTATCAGATTTGGTTGTAAGATTTAATAATAATAAAGAGGAAGAATTTCAGGCTTTGACAAATGAAAATGGTGAATATTCAGTAAGGCTTCCTTTTGGAACTTACAAAATTTTCGCGGAATTTAAGAGCAATTTTAAGAACAAAAAACTTAAAATTAAGGTTCAAAAAACTGAAATTCAAAGCTCAGAGATAGTTTTGTATAAGTCGATCACCGAAAAAAAATAAGACTAGATTGGCTAAATGAAATAAAGAGGAAAATTAATAAATAATGAGTAATTTAACATTTGGAATTATCAAGCCCGACGCGGTTCGGAAAGGACACGCGGGGAAAATTATCGACAGAATTTTAGAGAGCGGTTTTAAGATTCGCGGAATGAAGCTGATTCATCAGTCGCTTCGTCAAGCCGAAGGTTTTTATGCGGTGCACGCGGAACGACCGTTTTTCGGCGAACTGACGGAATTTATGTCGAGCGCGCCGTGCGTTGTGTTAGCATTGGAAAAGGAAAATGCGGTCAAATCGTGGCGCGATCTGATGGGCGCGACCAATCCGTCGGAAGCAGCGGAAGGCACGCTGCGGAAAGATTTTGCGGGTTCGATCGGCGAAAATGCCGTTCACGGTTCGGATTCCGACGAAAATGCAGCGATCGAGGTCGCATATTTCTTCAGCAAACTTGAATTAGTTTAAGCAAAAGGCTATAAAAGTTGCAGGCAGTTACCAAAGTTTCGGAAAGTTGCAGGTTGTTGGGCAGCATTATTTTCAGGAAAACTTTCGTTTAACTACCTGCAACTTTCTGCAACTTCAGAAAACTTTTTATTTAAAGGACAAAAACAAATGAAAAAATGCCCGAATTGCCAAAAAGAATTTCCTGATTCGATGCGGTTTTGTCAGACCGACGGAACGCCGTTGCTGGATGCGGTTGAAGAGACTCAGCCTGAAGATCCGTTAAAAACGACGGTTGTTCGGCAGGAAGATATCTTTACTTCGATCCCGGATTCCGACCCTTTTAAAACGGTCGTGGCAAGTTCGGACAAATCTGACGACAGCGGCGATCTGCTGCAGCTGCCGGAAGAATTCGATCCGTTGAAAACGATGGTGGCAACCCCGATCGTCAAAGAAAAGCCGGTTTTGGAAGATAAACCCGAGCCGCCGAAATTTGAATCGATCAAAGAAGAAATTCAAGCCGAAACGCCGTCGTCCGCGCCGTCCGGCGGTTTTTCACAGCCGAGCGAACCGTTGCCGGAACCCGCCAAAAATTATGCGGACGACCCGACGGCTTTACAGCCTGAGCCGCCGAAATTCAGCGAGCCGAATCTAAGTCCGCCGAGTTTTGGTAATGTTTCGGCAAAAGACGAATCGGATGAAGATCTTCCGGCGACGATGATCCAGAATTCATGGGACACCGGAAATATGCCGCCGAAGTCGGATTCATCGCCGTTTTCGAATGATTCGCCGTTTTCAAAGCCGACCGATGCACCGATGTCGTCGCCGTTCGATGCGCCGAAATCAAGTTCTGACGTGCCGCCAAACGAACCGCAATCACCGTTCGGACAAACGCCGAAATCGCCGTTCGATGCGCCGCCGGATTCGTTCGGGCAACCCGAGCAAAAACCTTTTGACACGCCGCAGTCTTCATTTGATGCGCCGAAACCGACATATGAAGAACCGCCGGCGACGCAGTTCGGCGGAAATCAGCAATTTGAACAGATGAATCAGCCGTCTTTCGGCGATCAGCCTTTGCAGCAAAATGATTGGACGCCGCCGCCGACGCCCGTCGCCGGTTGGCAAGATCAGGGTTTAGGCGCACAAACGCCGTTTCAGCCGCCCGTCGCGATGCAGGGACAAAATCAGACTTTGCCGATCATTTCGCTGGTTTTAGGAATCGTCAGTCTTTGCTGTTATATCGGCTGGGCAACCGGACCGGCGGCATTGATCACGGGTTATTTGGGCATGAAAAATGTCAACAACGACCCGAATCAGTACGGCGGCAAAGGATTGGCGATCGCCGGAATGGTGGTCGGCGGAATCTTTACAGTTTTGTGGCTTCTTTACTGGATCGTAATCATCCTCGTTTATGCCGGAATGATTGCCAGTTTCGGTTTTAGGTAGTTAAATTAATTATGTCAAATATTATTACAGACGTTATTAAATCGACCGTCGCCGTTCTCAAAGGAATGAAACGGACGATCTCCGAGATCCCGCGCGCAAAATGGACGGTGCAATACCCGGACGTGCCGGTGACGGTGCAGCCGCGCTATCGCGGAATGCATCTTCTGCACGTTGACGAAAACGGCAAGGAAAAATGCGTCGCCTGCTATCTCTGCGCGGCGGCGTGTCCGTCCGACTGCATCTATATCGAAGCGCAGGACGATGCCCGTCCGTATGCCGAACGCGTCGGGCGCGATGAACGCTACGCGAAGGTTTATAACATCGATTACGGACGCTGTATCTTTTGCGGTTTCTGTGTTGAAGCCTGTCCGAAAGACGCGATCACGCACGGTTACAATTTTGAAATCTCGGTCTATAACCGCGCCGATCTGCTCAAAACCAAGGACGATCTTTTGATCACCAAGCAGAAACAGTCGAAAAACTACCGTGTTGCGCTTTCATCCGAAGACGTTGATTCGGAATACAAGGAAGTTTAAGTGATTAAAAAAGTGGTAATAAGCGGTCGGCGGAAGTTTTCTGCTGACCGCTTATTTTTGCAAAAAATAACTTGTGAAAACTTCAAAATTGGGTGTATCATCAAGCGAATTTAACAAATAAGGAGAATTGAGATGAAAGCACTTGGATTCACTGCGATTGCGGCAACCGTCATTTCGTTTGTACTTTGGCTGATCAGTTGGGGATATTGGAGATATCAGGATCTTATACCGTATGACTCGTCCAAATACGAATCAGAAAAAGTGATTCGCAACATTATACTGGGCGTCGGCGCGGTTTCTACACTGACCGAATATTTGGCTATTCTGCTCATCGCGATCGGTTTGATAGTGGTGGCAAGCCGTTTGCAGAAAACTCTTAGCTGACGGTTAATATCTAAACCCGTAAATTTCTGCGCCCTTTTACCTTTAATTTTCTTTTGACATTAGTCTGACGAAGTAGAATTAGGCTTTCGTCCTTTTCTGTTTGGTATCTTTATTTGTTTTTGTGACGGCTTTCTTAATATCAGCATCTAGCTGACTGTAAAGCAGATAGCTTACTTTTCGGAGTCTCTCAAGTACTTTTCGTGCCGCTTCCGAATTGTTTTGTTTGAGGTAAACCGTTCCGATTCCGTAGATCGCCTCGCCGTTTTCGGGATTGATCTCCAGAGTTTTATTAAAGGAATCGATTGCTGAAGGCAATTTTCCGGCGGCAAGATAAGCACTGCCGAGCATAAAATGCGCATTCTGATTGCCGGGCTCCAGTTCGGAAGCTTTTTTAAAGTAGGGAACTGATTCTGCATAGCGTTTATCGTTGTAGTAAGCGCTTCCGATCCGGAAATTAATAAAGTAAACATTCGGTTCAAGCCGATCAGAATTTTTATAGGAAACTGCCGCTTCGGGAAAGAGCGCCTTTTGGAAATAGACATCGCCGAGTTTTCGGTGACCATATGCCGACGTCGGTTCGATCTTGATCGCCTGTTGCATACTCTTGATCGCGGATAAATGGTCATTCAGCATAAATTGGCAGACCCCTTTTTCGAGCCACGCGTCAAAACTCTCCGGCGTTGTCGCAATGACTTTGTCAAAATACGAAACTGCGGCGGCAAATCTTTCCGAGTTTTCAAGCGAAAATCCAAGGTAGAGAAAAGCCTGCGGATAATCGGGTTTCAATTTGAGCGATTCTTCGAGCGCGATGATCGCTTTTTCAAAATCTCCGAGCCGGAATTCCGAAACTCCCAGATTATAATAAACCTCGGCTGAATCGGGCGTTTTGCTCGCGAGCTGCTTAAAAACTTCATTGGCTTTCTTAAATTCCTTGAGTTTCAGAAGCGCGATCCCCGCATCGAGAGTTGCCGGAACTTCAGTTTGCGCAAAGACAGGCAGACTGAACAAAACGGCGGCAAAAAACAGAACGATAAAATTTTTCATAAATTTCAGAAGCTCGAGAGTTTGTTTTCAGAAAAGTTATTAGTCGAAAAATGGAAGAAACTCAGCAGATCGGGAAGAAATTCAGTAGGAAAAAACAATTTCTCCTTTTTATATAATGCCTTATACGGAGATTTTTTTCCACAAATTTATTAAGGTGTGAAAATCATCAGCCAAATTTGATCGAAGCTAAAATTACCAAAACGAGAAATCGTTGTATAATCTTTCTCCGTGGATACCGAAAATTTACCACCGACAAACAAGGGCAGAAATTACGAGGTCAAAGCGATCGGCTTGCGCGAATTTGCCGGATTAAGAAATGATGAGGAACGGCTCGACCCGTTCGAACTCGCGAAATACGCAAAACTTTTGGTCGCTTCGTTCGAGCAGCTCGAACCGCTTTTGTCGGAAGAAACCAAACGGCAGCTTTTAGAGGACGCGAAAGATAAATGGTCGGGCGGCGCGTGTTCGCAAGCCTTGCCCGACGGCAGTAAATTGATCATCCTCAACCCGACGCACGGCGCCAACCGGCAAAACGCGACCTTGATGGAAGAGATCAGTCACGTCTTTCTCGGTCATAAGCCGTCGCGGCTGGCAATCACCAATTACAATAAAGACGGCAAAGTGATCGCCCGCGATTATCACGCCGAGATCGAGGAAGAAGCCTATTCGGTCGGCGCGGCGGCGCTCGTTCCCTTTTCAGCTTTGCGGCGTTTTGTCTTGCAGGGAAAAACTTCGCGCCAGATCGCCCGGCATTTTAACGTCAGCCGCGACCTTGTCGAATACCGGATCAAGATTTCGCGCCTCTGGGACGATTATAAAAAATCATTGTTGTCGGGCAGTGAATCGTAAATAAGCAAGTTGATTCTATTGCTTTTACGATTTACAATTCACCATTTACGAAAAATGTTCAACCGAAGCCGATGACCGATTCCAACCAACAAAGTTCACAGCCGGACCCGCATTTGACGACCGTCGATAAACTGCGTTTGCTTCTCGACATCACCAAAAAGATCAGCAGTTCGCTCGATCTGGACGAGGTTTTAACGCTCGTGATGGACACACTCGGCTCGCTTATTCATTACGACGCCGCCGGAATTTATTTGATCGAATACGATAACTCGGACGAAAGCCCGTATATTTTTAAATCGAAAACGCTGCGCGGTTACAAAATTCCGTTCGCGCTTGTCGAACCGCGCATTAAAATGGGCGAAGGATTTATCGGTTACGTCGCGCAGACGGGCAATCCTTTGATCTCGCCGGACGTTCATCAGGACACGCGCTATTTTCACGCCCGTCAACAGACGCGCTCGGAAATGGTCGCGCCGATCATTTCGAACGATAAGGTCATCGGCGTTTTCGATCTCGAAAGCGACGCGCTCAATTCTTACACTGACGACGATCTGCAAACTTTGCTGCTGCTGGCTTCGCAGGTTGCGATCATCATCGAAAAAGCCGAACTTTACGAACAGGTCGTCGAGAAAAAACGTCTCGAAGCGCAGCTTGAAATCGCGCGCCGCGTGCAGCTCGAATTGCTGCCCGAACACGATCCGAAGATCAAGGATTTCGACATCAGCGCCTATATTTTCCCGACCGAAGAAGTTTCGGGCGACTAT
>JBBQOA010000232.1:0-6943 GCA_038330465.1 Pyrinomonadales bacterium | reverse complement strand
CTAAAACTTACAAAAACAAACGGATTAATTGCGCGTTATCAAGGCTTTAAAATCGCGCATGATCTGACGAACAAACATATATCCGTCAAATGTTTGCGACGAAAGCTGGGTGAACATTTTCGGATTTGAAAGGTAATATGTATCAACCCGCTCCAAAGAAAAAAAATCGCTTCCGGACCTGACCTTTCCCAAATTTGTCGAACACGCGGCTTGATAGGTTCTTTTTACCGATTGTTTGATAGAAAAATTGAATTTACCGAACGGATAAGCAAAAGTCGTCACCTCGCTGCCGAGCGATTGTTCAATTATTGCTTTTGAATCAATGATTTCGCTTTCAACTTGAGAATTTGAAATCTTCGTCAGATCCGGATGCGTTCGCGTGTGACCGCCGAATTCGATTCCGTATTTATTCAATTCCTTTATTTCTTTCCAGCAAAGCATTTTACTCGGCGGCAGATTTGGCGGATTTCCTTGCCAATCGTTTGTTTTCCCGCAGAAGTCAGTGACCAGAAAGACGGTTGCCTTAAAATCATTATTCTGAAGAACGGGAAACGCCTCCGAATAAAAATTCTGAAAACCGTCGTCAAAAGTCAGAGCGACGGTTTTCAGTAATGGAGTGTGATGCTCACTCAGGGAATTGATAAGTTCGTTCAGCGAAATGACACGGTAGCCGTTTTCGCTTAAAAATTGCATTTGCCGCCGAAAAACTTCCGGCGCAGTTGAAATGACAGAACCGCTTTCATCGATCGAATGATAAGTCAGAATTGGAACTTTGACGTTTTGCGTAACGAACATATGTAAAAAACGAAAATTTTCTTTTGGATTTTAACGAATCGATCAAGATTGTCTGAATTCCGATTCGATTTCTCAAGAGACCGCCGCGAATTGCCTTTTTAATTCACTTTTCGGTCTAATATTTACCTTTTTTTCCTTTTTTATCGTTTCAATCAGTCCAAGATATTTATTCAAATGCGCGTTTTCGTCCCAATATTTTCGATAAGCCTGATAACCTTTTTCACCGAGTTGGTTTCTTAAATCTTTATCTCCGGCAAGCTTTTGCATCGCCGCGATCAATTCGTTTTCATTGTTATAAACAAAACCGCCGCCGCTGTCTTCGACGACTTCCGGCAAAGCGCCGAGATTATTTGTAATGACCGGCGTCTTGAGCGAAAAAGCCTCGATAATGATAATTCCGAAAGTTTCGTAACAAATAGACGGAACGACGACGGCAATCGCTGATTTATAAAGACTTTGCAAACGTTTCTGGTCTAATCTGCCGAGAAATTTGATATTTGGAATATCTTCTGCTTGCCGGCGAAGGGTCACTTCATATTCGCCGCTGCCGGCGATCAGCAAATCAAATTGCGGATGAGCCTTGAAAATTGGAATTAAATTCTGAACGCCTTTGATATATTCCAATCTGCCGACGAAAAGAAAAAATGGACGCGATGAATTTTCATCCATCGGTAAATTTTCCGTATTCTTTGGCGCGGGCAAGAAATAAGGCATTTGTTCGATCGGAATTTCCAAACCGCTTTCGAGATGTTTGTTCAATGTAAAACGGCTCGGCGACAGAAAACGATCAACATACTTCAGATTTTTTTCTAAAAGTCCGGTTTGCCGCCACAATTGCGGCGGTCTTTTTCCCGCTAATTGGCATTTAAGACATTGTTTTTCGCGGCAGACTTCGCGGTTAAATTTCCAAAGAACATGCATCGGACAAACCAGCCAGTGTTCGTGTGTCGTGTAAAGCTTGACGGCATCGGTTGAACCGTAGCCTAGAGCCGTGATTCCGATCAACGACATATTGTTATAGTGAATCACGTCGTAATCATTTTCTTCCAAAGCTTTTTTGAGCTTACTTTTGAAAAACGGTCTGCCGGTTTGTTGTGTCAGCAACGGCGATAAAAAACCTTTGCCGCTTTTTAATCCGTGAACTTTGATATTTTTGTCATTCGGAAAATCCGCGGTCGGCGGTTTTCCGTTCATCATCAAAAAAGAATCTTCGCAATGGAAAATATCGACGAGATGCCCGCGCCGCGCCAGTTCATTCGACAGACGATAAATATGCATACCGTCGCCGCCAAAATTATACGGCGGATAAAAGGTCGAAACCATACAGAATTTTAGAGGTTTGTCCATTTATTTCCCGCGACCGATTCAAAAATAGTTTATTGAGTTCGTGATTTAGCAACGATCTTTGTCGAAACAGAATGTTTGTCGGATTGTTTTTCGACAATTTCATTAAAAATAACGAGCGCCTGTTGAGCCGCTTTTTTCCACATAAATTGTTCGGCTTGCTTCAAACCGGTCGAGCGCATTTTTTCCTGCAATTCCGCATCAGCTAAAATTTGTCCGATCATTTGCGCCATATTTTCGGCGTCGCGCGGATCGAAAAAGCGTCCGGCTTCGCCCAAAACTTCGGGCAGCGAGCTGCAATTGCTGGCGGCAACCGGAGTTCCGCAAGACATTGCTTCGATCGCCGGAAGCCCGAAACCTTCCTCGAGCGACGGAAACACAAGCAGCGCAGCGGTATTATAAAGCTGCGCCAAATCTTCATCCGAAATAAATCCGGTAAATATCACCCGGTCTTCGAGTCCGATTTCGGAAACTTGTTTTTTAAGCGACGGATACGCCGAGAAAAACGGATCGTCTTTGTAATCGCCGACGAGAACAAGCTTGACGTCCTTTTGATCCCTAGAAATCTGTTCAAAAGCAGTTATCAGCGTCGCCAAATTTTTATGCGGACTGATGCCGCCGACATAAAGCAAAAATTTTTCGTCGAGTTTTAGCTCATGTCGGGCGAGCACTTTTTCGGTTTCTTCGTTTTTCTCAAGAACCTTGAAAACCGGACGCGCTCCTTCGGAAATGACCCGCAGACGCGATTCCGGTAACTTAAAATACTCGATGATTTGCTGTTTGGAATATTCCGAAACGGTCGCGATCAAATCAGCTTGCCGAATGGCGATATTTTGTTTTAATTTCCAGAATAATTTCGATTTCTTATTTGGAAAGATCAGATCAGAATGACGATCGGCGATAATATCGTGGAGCGTGACGATAATTTTGGTTCGATTAAAAATCGGGAAATAAGAATAAACCGCCGGGAAAAAAAAAACGTCAACTTGATTTTTCCAAACAGCGCGGGTCATCGCCGATAAATCTATTAATGAACGGCTGCTGTCCGCCGACGCGGCTTTCATCGGCGAAACTTTGGTTTTAACAACGATCTTTTGGACTTGCGAAGGAATCTTTTCGCTTTCATCCGTCGCGCCGTCAATAAAAAACAGATATTCGTTGGTTTGATCAATTTCGAGGATGGCTTCGAGAAGTTCGCGTGTAAAGCGTCCGAATCCGCGTTTATTTCCCCAACAAGTTGCATCAATTCCAATTTTCATAATAAACGTTTGGTTTAATGGCTCCATATTGAACGAATCTTTTTGAAAAATATCGTCAAATAATTAAAAGAATCGCCCGATCAAATGTCGCTGAAATAAACATCTCCGCCAATGTTTGCAGATCGTTCTGAAAAGGGGTAACCGGAACGATCCGCAAACATTAGCGGGAATTCAAATATTTTTTTCTAACCGTTTACTTGAGTAAATACCAAAGTTATTTGTTTCTCGGGTTTTTGAAGAAAATTACCGCGTTATAGATCCAGCCGATGATCAGACCGCTGAGGTAACCTGAAACAAATCCGTACGCTGCCCCGATAAAACTGCCGAGATATGTAACATGGTAACCAATGAAGAAATGGCTGAGCAAACCCAAATGTTGACCGACATTAGTACCGCCCTTGATAACGAGCCAAATAGTCGCGACAAAAATAATCAGTGCCCCGATAAAGCCGAGAACAAAACCCAAAATATGCCCGTTGAGCCGCAAAACTGCCTTTTTAAGAATCTCGTCTTCAACTCCGTTTGGTCGCTGTTTTGTCATTTCAATTTGCTGCTGAAAAGAAGGCGATTCTGTATCGTTTTCTAGTGTCATTGTTTATGATATCCTTTTCGGAACCATCGGTTGGGTCGAAGCGACGATTGAAAGATCTTGATCCGTCTCTTTTATCTCTTCATGATATTCATTATCCACATTTACTTCCCAAACGTCATAGTTCGCGCCTAAAATATTTTTGACCGACAACATAGCGGTCAGCATCGAATGATCTTGATTATTATATTTGTGCATCCCGTTTCTTCCAACCGGATATAAATTTCCGAGTCCGGCTAAAAACTCCCGAATTGTGTTGACGGCTTCAACATAAACCGAATCATAAATCGGATAAGCCTTTGGCATTCTGACAACCGCGCCGTCCTCAACATCGTTCGGATCGACCAAACCCAACAATCCGAGTTCTTTTGTCGCAAGTTTAACCAGATCTTCGTCTGAAGAAGTCCATAAACCGTCACCTTCGAAGCAAAAATACTCCAATCCAAGACAGGTTTTGTTGGGATCGGGGACCATTTGCGGACTCCAGTTTTTAAAGTTTTGAATTCTCCCGACCTTGACCGCTGAATCGTGTATGTAAATCCAATTATCTTGAAACAAATCGGGTTTGTTGACGATCAAAGAAACAGTTAAAAAATCCCGATAACCGAGCCGGTCAGCGGCATGGAGAATTTCGTCCGGCGGCGGCGGATCCATCTTGCGGACAAGTTCCTGAATCGGCATACTGCTGATAAAATCCGTTCCCGCAACGGTTTCTTTCTTTCCGTCAACATCAATTTCCAGTGCGGTGACTTTGCCTTTCTGCCACAAAACACCTTCGACGCCGGAATTCATTTTCAATTCGCTTCCTTGTTTTTGAATACTTTCAGCAACCATTTCCCACATTTGTCCGGGACCTTTTTCGGGATAATCGAAAGCATCGATCAGAGTTTTGATAATATCGTTTTTATCTTTCGGTTGCGATGAAAGAATCGCGTTTTTGATCGTTTCGATAAGCGACAATCCCTTGATGCGCTGGGCAGCCCAATCCGCCGAAATTTCATTGCAGGGAATTCCCCAAACTTTTTCCGTATAGGTTTTGAAAAACGTGTTGAAAAGCCGTCTGCCAAATCGGTTGCTGATCCAATCTTCAAAAGAAACTTCATTTTTGATCGGGAACATCTGTGCTTTGACATAACTTCCGAGCATCAAAAAGCTGTTAAAAATTCCCAATCCCAAAAGCGCGTTGGTCGCTTTCAAGGGATAGTAAAAAAACTTTTTGTTGTAGTAAATCCGCGAAAGTCGTGAGCGTCGCAGAAATTTCTTTTCGCCCAAGACTTCTCGCCACATATCGTCTACGGCTTTGACCTTGGTGAAAAATCGGTGTCCGCCGATGTCAAAGAGATAGCCTTTGTAATTAACCGTTCGCGAAATGCCGCCGACGACCGTATCTTTTTCAAGTACAACCGATTCGACGTTTTCCTTACAGAGCTGATAGGCGGCGGTTAAACCGGCTGGACCAGCACCGATTATGACAACTTTTTTTGGATTATTTTCTTGCATTGGGGGTTATTTATTCCAGAGTTTAGGGATTATCAATATAATCATTGACGGCGGACATATTGCTTTTAACTTTTAAAATATGAAGGTAAACCGCCACGATGAAGTTCCGCAAAAAGGCTATCAGCCAGCCTAAAACAAAGCCTGAAACGAAACCGTAGATCAGACCGATGAGGCTTCCCGTAAAGGTTATTTCATAACCGATAAAATATTGATTCAACAAAACAAGATTCGGACCGACGATGTCGCCGCCTTTAATGATCAAAATGTTTGTCGCGAAAAAGATGATCAACCCAAAAAGGATTCCTAACGAAATTCCCAACGCTAATCCATCTAATTTAGCTAAAGATTGAGCGATCAACTTATCTGTTTCATTCAAATTATTGATACCGTAATTGTTATTTGGTGATGGTTTCATAGATTTTGTTTCCTTCCTGAATTGAGGAATTTAATTCGGTAAAAGGTCGTTCGCCTTCAATTTTTGGCAAGGCTGAATTTTTTACCGAAAATTGTTTAAGTTAAAGCATTTCCAAAGCTTTCACGGTTTTTATTTTTTCGGACTTATCGAAATCTTTTGACATTAAAACCGGTGCCACCGCCCAGTTCACCGGCGGCAGAATCGTCGCGTAAACCTTACCCGCGAAAAGATCGGTTTTGTCGGCAATATCGAGAAGCACTCTTTCGGACAAATACTTAACTTGTTTAGCATCGTTGGTCTCAGCCATAAGTTTGAGATAAAGCGTATAAACGCCGGGCTTGAGCCAAAGTGTCGGCATCTGTGCGCTAATCCGGTAGCTTCCTGACTTCAAATCAACTAAACCGATGTCTTTTGTTCGAACATAGTTATGAACTACTTGGTTACACTCCGAATCTTCGATCAAACAATGAATGACAATCCGCTTTAAATCATCCGAAAGATTAAGATCGGATGTGATTTCGAATGGTTCATTGTTATTGAGACAACAATGTTCTCCACGATTTCCGTTGATAGTGGTTTGTAAGAAACCGGCAGATTTATGCGAATTCGAACTTTCGGTTTGCACATTTAAGACATTGCGGCTGTAGTGCTGGATGCCGGAAACAACCGACCCGTAATAATCTACTTGCCCGTTTTTCAGAACCAGCGCGGATTGACACAGTTCTTTGATCGCGCCCATATTGTGACTGACAAACAAAATCGTTCGTCCCTGAGTTGCGACATCTTCCATTTTATTGAGACATTTTTTTTGAAACGCCAAATCGCCAACCGCCAAAACTTCATCGATCAACAGAATCTCTGGTTCAAGATGCGCGGCAACGGCAAAAGCCAGTCGTAAATGCATTCCACTTGAATAATGTTTAACGGGGGTATCAATAAATTTATCGACTTCGGCAAATGCCACGATCTCATCAAAATGAAGATCGATGTCATTTTTCTTCATTCCCAAGATTGCCCCGCTTAAATAAATATTTTCGCGTC